>JAFARV010000118.1 GCA_019245255.1 Acidobacteriaceae bacterium
CGGCATTCTCTTTGCTCATGCGGCGGATCAGGTCGCGAACCTCGCGTGGGACCGCTGGGCGTCCGGGCTGGCCGCGCCGGATCTTCCACGTCCAGAAGAGGCGAAATCCCTTCCGATGCCAAGCCACCACCGTTTCGGGTTTCACGATCAGCAGGGCCGATCGCCAATCGCCCCAGACGCGCCGGAGCAACCCAGAAGAGGCGATCCGCTGGCGTCAACCGGAGTCGCTTCGGTGCGGACCGGCGCAGAACGGTGAGTTGGTGTCGCAAGGCGAGATTTTCCAAGCGAAGTTCGATCGAGGTTTGGCACCAAGAACGAAGCGTGCGGAGGATGGTGAGTACGAGCAGGCCGAAGTGAGTCAAACGCAATCATCCCAGACAGATCGACGTATCTTGGAGGCACAATTCAAAGGCAAGCTCGCTGTCCTGCAAACCGCATTCGCGACCCCCTGATCACCGGAACGAAACGGACGGGCGTCTGACCTTTCCCTCTCTCGCCTTTCACTCCATCAGAATTGAACCAGTTCTGACGGATCCGTCCATACGGGTTGCTGCTCGGAATCCTCTCGATTTCAGCGCGTTCTCAGCCAGACCTGACGTAATTCTACACGCCGCGGGGCGTTCATATTGAGCAGGCGGACCGTCGCGCGTCCCTTTGCTGTCAGACCAGCAATATAGCCATCCCGAATGGCGAAGTGATCACCCCAGGCGTCCAGACGGGGATTGAAAAGTGGCACCACGGTGTTGGTGTCGGGATCGATGCTGGTAAGATTCGGTCCCTTGTAGGCGTTGCAGCGGTCACACGCGAGCGCTAGGATATCGGGCTTATCAGAGCCACCATGCTGGCGCGACACGATGTGTTCGATATGGAAGGAAATGAGAGGCGTTGCCTCTTGTGGTATGCGGCAGTACTCGCAGGCGTTTCCGGCACGCCTGCGAACCAGCTCTCTGGTGGCTGCCTCCATTTACGCGGCATGTTTCGCTAGAAAGTGGCGGGCTTTTGCCTGAATAATCGAGATGACGTCAATGGCTTCCACAAAGTCCTTGTATTCGGCCTCCTCAGCGAGAGTAAGCGTCCCATCATTGGCCTTACGCCGCAGTTCCGCAACGTGGGTCTCGAGTTCCGAGTCTGCGTGCAGTTCGACAATCGCGCTCGCTACTTCCGGCGTGAAGACATCGGTCAGTGGATCGAGTAAGTGGTCCAGATAACTTGCGATAGCCATTAACCTATTATCGTTCGTTTCGAGAGGCTCCTGCCATATTCGGTGCCGCTAATTGGTGTTGTAAGCACACATTGGCTATCGCACCTTGCCGTTTCGTAGCAGCGCTATATCCCGCATGGGAGGCTGACCGAAGAAGCGGCTGTATTCGCGGCTGAACTGGCTCACGCTCGCATAGCCCACCTCGTAAGCTGCATTTGTCGCATCGATTCCACCCATCAACATGCGCTGTCGCGCCGCCTGAAGCCTGAGCTGCTTCTGGTACTGCAGCGGTGTCATCGCGGTGAGTGCGCGGAACTGATGGTGCAATGTCGAAACTCCCATGCCCGCGACTCCAGCAAGGTCATCCATATGCAATGGCTTCTTGTAGTTGGTCCTGACCCAGGCAATCGCACGGGCAGTTTTGTGGCTTAGATTGCCTCTCGTAGCAATCGCCCGCAGCCGCTCCCCTTGGGGGGTCCTCAGAATCCTGTAGATGATTTCACGCTGAATCAAGGGGCTGAGGAATGCCAGATGGTCGGGCGTGTCAAGGAGCTCGATCAGACGGATACAGGCGCTGAGCAACTCCACGGTTGTCTCGCCAAGAGATAATCCTTGCGGTCGCGAAGAACCGTTGGATTCCGGCAGATCTTCATGACTGAGGATCTCCTGCACCGTGGACATATCCAGTCGAAGAAGCATTGAGAGCAGCGGTACCTGTTCGGATGCCTCGATAATCTGGCTTTGAACGGGAACACCGATTGAAGACACCAAAAACGACGATGCTTTGCAAAGATACTCGGTTCCGCCAAGATTGATCAACTTGCACCCTTGTACAAATACCGTGAGGCTCGGCTCGTATATAGTGCGGTAGCAAGGGCACGGGGCAGTTCGCCGGAAAAGGATCAAACCGGCGATACCCGTCGAATGCTCCCCCGCAAAAGGCGCATGCGCGACGATCTTGTGTGCCAGTGCCGGCCGCATCTCCATCACTGCTGACTTCGTCGTTCCCGCTTCTGTTTTCTGTTTCGCCATTCGTTGGCTGCTGTCTTTCTACAGGGTAGCTCCGGAATTATACGTGAGTGCACGAAAACTGCGTATTGAAACAGGATCAGGCAATGATTCGACAGGATCAGGGAAGCGTTAATCAGCGTTTTGCCGGTAGCTTTGAAATTGAGAGGGCACGAGCGACCAAGTGAAGAACGCAGCGGCGATTTGCGTTGCCTTATTGAGCGCCGGTATGATCGCCGGTCAAGATCGCGGCAAGACCGAAGATATCCGGGATACCTTTGCAGGGGCGTGGCGGCTCGCCTCGCTGGAACGGCCGGACGCAGACGGAAAGGTGCAGAGAATCAATTGCAGCGGGAGTTTCATCTTCACGCGCGACGGTCACGCCTCTGTGCAGGTGATGGAGCGTCGTCCGGAAGCGAAAAGCGCGGCCGGACCTCAGCAATACTCGCAAGGCGGTTACGAGGCGTCCTGGGGCACGTACAGAGTCGATGAACGGGCTCATGTCTTCGTGTTTCACATCGAGGGTGCGTTGGTCCGATCGCTGATCGGTAAGGATCTGCCGCGCGTCTACGAGTTCTCGGGAAAACAACTGATCGTGAAGTCGACCCGCTCGGATGAGCATTGGCGAGTCACTTGGGAGCGTTATTGAAAGAGGATCACAACATGCAAAAGCGCAAACTTGGAAACAGCAACCTTGAACTTTCGGCTCTTGGCCTCGGGTGCATGGGCATGAGCTGGTCTTATAGCCCGATTCCTGACAAAAACGAGATGGTCGGCCTTCTGCGTGCGGCGGTCGAGCGCGGCGTTACATTCTTCGACACTGCGGAAGTTTACGGTCCGTACACGAACGAAGAACTCCTGGGCGAAGCTCTTGCTCCGTTCCGAGGCCGCGTTGTGATCGCGACCAAGTTCGGTTGGGCGCCTGCCTCCGATCGTGAATCAAGGTGGACACGGCTTGACAGCCGGCCCGAGCACATTAAGGAGGTCGTCGAAGGTTCACTCAAGCGACTCAGGGTTGATGTCATCGATCTGTATTATCAACACCGGGTTGATCCCGAGGTGCCAATTGAAGATGTTGCCGGCGCCGTGAAGGAACTGATACAGCAGGGCAAGGTTAAATACTTCGGGCTGTCGGAAGCCGCGGCAAAGACAGTGCGCCGGGCGCATGCAGTTCAGCCGGTCACGGCCCTACAGAGTGAATATTCGCTCTGGTATCGCGAGCCTGAAGAAGAAATACTGACGACGCTCGAAGAACTCGGTATAGGCTTCGTTCCGTTCAGTCCGCTGGGAAAGGGCTTCCTCACGGGAAAGATCGACGAAAACACAATGTTCGACAGCTCCGATTTCCGGAGCAGAGTGCCGCGCTTCAATGAGGAGAACAGAAAGGCGAATCACGCGCTAGTCGATCTGCTGCAAAGCATTGCAGAACGAAAGAACGCCACGCCGGGTCAAATCGCGCTTGCCTGGCTGTTGCACCAGAAGCCCTGGATCGTTCCCATCCCCGGTACGACCAAACTGCACCGGCTGGAGGAGAACATCGGCGCAGCCGCAATAAAGCTTACAGGCGACGATCTTGCCGACATCGAGCGCGCCGCTGCACGGATCACGGTGCAGGGAGCTCGTTACCCGGAAGAGCACCAACGGCTGGTTAATCGTTGAACCGCTTAGTAGAGGTCAAAACATGAAAACCCGAAAGCTTAGAGATTTAGAAGTGTCCGCAATCGGACTTGGCTGCATGGGGTTTAGTCACGGCTACGGACCAGGGCCGAGCGACAGCGAAGCGATTGACCTCATGCGTAGCGCCTTCGACCTTGGATGTAACTTCTTCGACACCGCCGAAGCGTACGGCGCTGGTGAAAACGAGCGACTGGTCGGTCGAGCACTTGCCCCGATCCGGAGCCAGGTTGTGATCGCAACAAAGTTCATCATGCGGGAACCGGTTCCAGGCGTGCAACTGGGCCAGGAGATCCGAAGGCGTCTCGAGGCATCGCTAACCCGCTTAGATACGGATCACGTGGAACTCTACTATCAGCACCGCGTGCCGGAATCGATCCCCCTTGAAGAGGTCGCGGAAGTGATGGGCAAGTTCATCGCCGAAGGCAAGATTCTCGCCTGGGGTCAATCTCAGGCTACTGAGCAGCAGATTCGCCGCGCACACGCCATCACGCCCCTGACGGCAATCCAGAGCGAGTACTCGATGATGGAGCGCATATTCGAGAAAGACGTCATTCCGGTGTGTGAGGAACTCAGGATCGGGTTCGTGCCGTTCAGTCCGCTCGCCAGCGGCTTTCTGTCTGGAAAGGTGAAACCCGATGACAGTTATGTGGGAGACGACGTGCGGCGGGTGATCACGCGGTTTCAGAAGGACAACATCCGTGCGAACCAGCCTTTACTCGACCTCTTAGATGCATTCGCAAAGAAGAAGGGAGCCACTCCCGCGCAAATTTCGCTTGCATGGATGCTGCATAAAAAGGAGTTCATCGTGCCGATTCCCGGAATGCGCAAGATGGAACGAATCACCGAAAACCTCGGCGCTGCAGATATCCGGCTAACCGACGGCGAGTATCAGCAGATCGAGGCGGAGCTGGCAAAAATTGAGATCCACGGCAACCGCACGGACGCCGACATTGCGAAGTTACGAGATATGAAATGATCGCCACTCGGGCCACATTCGTTGCGCATGCGGTGGCCCACCCTTTGAAAAAGGACATGAAAGAAAAGAGTACTCTGATCAAACTGAATAACGGCGTACAAATGCCGGCTTTGGGCCTTGGGGTTCTTCGGAGCTCTAAGGAGGAAACTCCGAAGGCTGTCGAGACCGCGATCAAAGCCGGTTATCGGCTCATCGACACAGCGGCAGCTTATTTGAATGAACGCGAGGTGGGCGACGGGATCCGGCGAAGCGGCGTCGACCGCTCCGAAATCTTCGTTACTACGAAACTTTGGCTGACTCACTACGGCTATGAGAGCGCATTGCGGGCATCTGATTCGAGCCTGCGAAAGCTTGGGTTGGATTATCTCGACCTGTACCTGTTGCATTGGCCGGTTCCAGCCGCCTTCGATGCCACGGTGGAGTCCTATCGAGCAGCCGAAAAGCTGCTGGCCGAAGGACGCGTGCGCGCAATCGGAGTGTGCAACTTCAGTCCGCAACACCTTAGGAATCTCATGGAGCGGACTCAAATCGTTCCCGCTGTAAATCAGGTTGAGCTGCATCCGTCGTTCAATCAGCGTGAGCTGCGCGAAACCGACGCGAAATTTGGAATCACTACTCAGTCCTGGTCGCCAATCGGAGGCGCGCATAGACGCGCTGGAGATGCTCAAAAGGATCCGCTGTCTCAGCCAGCCGTTCTTCAAATCGCCGATAAGTATCGCAAGACACCGGCTCAAATTGTCCTTCGCTGGCACGTCGATCATGGCCTTTCTGCTATCCCGAAGTCTGTTCGGAGAGAACGAATCGAGGAAAACATAGACATCTTCGATTTCACGCTTTCGCCAGAGGATTTGAACGTGATCGATGCGCTGGATACGGGGACCCGTAGTGGACCCGATCCAGAGATCTTTGACGCCAATACATACCCGGTCAAAGTAGAAGACTGACGATGAGGTCCAAGTGAACTTCTCCTTTCAAAACCAAGTCGCATTGATCACGGGGGCGGCTTCTGGTATCGGGCTCGCTACAGCTCGCGCGTTCGCCGAAGCAGGCGCGGCGCTGGCACTAGTAGACGTGAACCCGGATGCACTACGCTCTGCTGCAAACGAGCTGGCTTCCGTAGGCCGTAGCAATATCCCGATCATTTGCAACGTCGCGGATGAAAACGAGGTGGCCGCTATGGTGCAGCAGACGATGTCAACCTTTGGTCAATTGGATATCGCTTTCAACAACGCGGGCATTCATGCTCCTGTTGCGGAAACTGCTGACGCTCTCGGTGAGGACTTCGACCGCGTGATCGCCATCAACCTCCGCGGGGTCTGGAACTGCATGAAATATGAGCTCCGCCATATGCGCAAACGCGGTAGCGGCGTGATAGTCAATTGCTCATCGCAGAGCGGACTTGTTGGCACGGCTGGTCTGGGAGCTTACACCGCATCGAAGCACGGCGTGATCGGGCTGACAAAGAGCGCTGCGCTTGAATATGCCGCGAAGAGCATTCGCATCAATGCAGTGTGCCCGGGGAGCACCGATACTCCGATGGTGGCGAACGCATTAGCAAATGAACCGGAGACGATGAAAGCCGTAATGAAGGAAATCCCGTTAGGGCGGCTGGGCAAATCCGAAGAAATTGCTTCGGCCGTTGTTTGGTTGTGCAGTCCCGGGGCCGCATTCATGACGGGCCAGGCGATTGTACCTGATGGTGGATACACAGCACGATAACCGATCACATCGGACATGCACGAGAAGACAGCAACCATGCAGCACGCGTTCGTAAAAGAGTTCGGCGGGCCGGAGCAACTCGTCTTAGAGACTACAGACGCGCCGCAGCCCGGGTCCGGACAGTTGCTGGTGGACATGGAGGCCCCCGGTGTCAACTACCTGGACGTGTTGCAGCGTAACGGTAGCGCAAGAGTCTCGCTGCCCTTCACGCCGGGGCTCGAGGGCGTCGGCCGAATTGTAAAAGTCGGCGAAGGGATCGACAGCGCGCATGGGTTTAGCATTGGCCAGCGCATTGCATGGGTCAACGTTCCTGGATCTTACGCCACACAAGTCCTGGTTCCCGCGACGCAGGCTATTCCAGTACCCGAATCGTTCGCCACGGTTGAAGCTCTGCTGTTCCAAGGATTAACGGCGCAGTACCTGGTGAGCGAGTATCGGGGCGTCCGGCCCGGTGATCGGGTGTTGGTTCACTCAGCAGCCGGCGGTGTTGGGCAACTTCTCGTTCAATGGTTGAAGCACCTGGGAGCGTGGGTAGTTGGCACGACTTCTACTGACGCCAAAGCCGCAGTAGTCCGCACGGCGGGCGCTGATGCGGCAATTAACTATGGCCGCGACTATGCCTTCCATGACGAACTCTTGTTACTAACGGAAGGACGCGGGGTAGACCTGGCATTTGATGCGGTCGGAGCGGCTACGCTCCCGACCACGTTGAAGAGTCTAGCGAGAGGCGGAACTGCAGTTTCCTTCGGCTCCGCGTCCGGACCTCCTCCCGCCATAGAGCCGGGGCAGTTGATTCCCAGATCCATCCGGCTTGCCGGCGGTTCGCTTTTTGCTTACATTGCCGATCCACCGGAGATGCAGCGGCGCGCGACAGATGTTATCGATGGGATCCGTGCAGGCTGGCTCCGCATGGGCGGCGGAACAGCTTACAATCTCGATCGCGCTGGGGAAGCTCATCGCGAGATCGAAGGTCGAGGTACTCAGTGCAAGCTCTACTTGACGCCATAGGAGAACACGATGTCGAAATTCCTGAACTTATCGTTTGAAAACAAAGTGGCCCTGGTGACTGGCGCTGGGTCCGGAATGGGCTTGATCACCGCACAGGCGTTTGCGGCCGAAGGCGCTGCGGTGGCACTTGCCGATTCCAATGAAACCGCCGTTCGCGAGGCAGCCGAAAAGCTCAGCGCATCAGGACATAAGGCGCTTGCGGTGAGCTGCGACGTGGGAGACGAGCAGCAGGTGGAGGCGCTGGTCGAGCGGACCGTCTCCGCCTTTGGGCGTTTGGATGCAGCTTTCAACAACGCTGGTGTACAGTCGCCTGCCATCGAAACTGCGGATGCAAGCGGGGAAGAGTTCGAGCGTGTGAATGCAATCAATCTTCGCGGCGTCTGGAACTGCATGAAGTACGAACTGATCCAGATGCGTAAGCAAGGGAGCGGTGCGATTGTAAATAACTCGTCGCTTGGCGGAATCGTTGGTTTACCTGGGCGCGCGATTTATCACGCGACCAAGCACGGAGTGATTGGGCTGACAAAGAGCGCTGCGCTTGAATATGCCGCCCGAGGCATCCGCATTAACGCGATTTGCCCTGGAACGATCAACACTCCTATGGTCGCGGAGATGCTCGCCAAGGAACCCGAAGCCATGAAGGAAATTCTAAGAGACCAAACCATTGGGCGGCTAGGCGAGCCGGAGGAGATCGCCTCTGCTGTCCTTTGGCTGCCCACACGGGAATAGAGGAGAAAATCTTGAAAGGAACTGTTCTTTACGGTCCCCGCGACATTCGGTTTGAAGAGCGCGAGGTTCCGAAAATCACCAAACCAACAGATGCAATTATCCGAGTTTCTGCGACGTGCGTGTGGGTCTGACTTGTGGCCCTACCGCGGTATTCAACCGGTTACCGAGCCGACGCCAATGGGGCATGAATATTGCGGGATTGTCGAGGAGGTTGGCAGCGCGGTCAAGCAAGTCAAGCCCGGGCAATTCGTCATCGGTTCCTTCTTCGCATCGGATAACACGTGTCCCAATTGTCGGGCCGGATATCAGTCCGCATGCGAGCACAAAGAGTTTGTCAGCACCGCGCAGGCGAGTATCTTGCGCGTCCCGCTGGCGGATGGCACATTAGTACCCACGCCGGCGGTACCGCCCAATGAACTGATTCCAAACTTGCTGACCCTTTCCGATGTGATGGGAACCGGCTGGTTTGCTGCCGATGCGGCGAACGTCAAGCCGGGGGCTACGGTGGCTGTAGTTGGAGACGGTGCCGTTGGCCTGCTTGCTGTGCTGTCGGCGAAGCAGATGGGAGCCGGGCGGATCATCGCGATGAGCCGCAACGAATCACGGCAGAAACTGGCGCGTGAGTTTGGTGCTACCGATATCGTCAGTGAGCGCGGAGACGAGGGTGTGGCTCGCATCAAAGATCTGACGAATGGAATCGGCGCCGACTCGGTGGCGGAATGCGTTGGCTCACAGGAGTCAATAATGCAGGCAATCCGTTCGACGCGCAAAGGCGGGTATGTGAGCTATGTCGGCGTTCCGCATGGGGTTGCCCTTGACGGGGCTGAGCTGTTCTTTGCCCACGTGCACCTGCACGGCGGCCCTGCTCCGGTGCGCCGCTACCTGCCTCGTCTAATCGAACTGGTGCTTGACGAGAAGATCGAGCCGGGCAAGGTGTTCGATCTGAAGCTGTCCCTCGATCAGGTAGCCGAAGGCTATCGTGCCATGGATGAGCGCCGCGCGATCAAGGCGCTATTGCAGCCATGATGCTGCGGGAAGAAGAGGAAGCAATTGCGGCCTGGCCAACCGGTCGACAAAGCAAGATGAAGAGTACTGATCAGCTAGAGATCACACGGCGCAGGTTGTTTTCCGCCGGGGCGGCGCTTGGCGCGGTGAGAGTGGCGGCCCTCGACGCCGAAGTGGATGCACGCGCTGCGCAATCATCCACAACTGAGAAGCCGACAAAAAAGTATCAGGCAAAGGCGCCTAAAACGCAGCCCTTTGAGGCGGAAGCATTCAAAGCCTCTTCGGGAACGAACCTGCGATGGCTCAGCGCGGCTGGCTTCTTCATCAACAGCAGAGGCACGATTCTAGTGATCGATCCTCTGCTGGAAGGATTCGACATGCCGATCATGATCGACATGCCCATCATGCCCAAGGACGTTCCGCACGTGGACGCGGTCCTGATAACTCACAGCGATACCGACCACTACAGCGCCGGGACATGCCGCGATCTGAAACCTGTGTGCGCATCGTTCCACTCCACTAAATACGTCGGCACAGTCATGAAAAAGGACGGGTTGCCATCGTTTGGACATGGCATCGGGGAAGCCTTCAACGTTGCCGGGGTGCGGGTTAAGCTCACGCCCGTGGACCACGACTGGCAGAATGCGTTCCCAAACCCGGTCAACGCCACTTCGAAAAAGAAGATTGCTGTGGCTTCTGGATTGAGACGCCAGATGGCACGATCTGGGCGACAGGAGATTCACGCTTGATCCCCGAGCAACTGCAGATGCCACAGATGGACGCCATTTTGCTTGATTATTCCGAAGACAGTCAACTTCATCTCGGTTTAGAAGGCACAGTGAAATTGTTGAGTGCCTATCCACATACGCCTGTGCTGCTTGGCCACTGGGGAACGGTGGATGCTCCCGACTTCACGCCGTTCAACGGAGATCCCAAACATCTCGCTGCTCGGGTAGTCAATCCAGAACGCATCCAAGTGCTGGCGCCAGGCCAGCCGTATCGTCTCGAGAGGTTGAAAAGAGAAGCGGCGAGGAATTAGGGAGAACATCGTGAATGGTGGCAATTCCTGGGCGGTGAGCGCGACGGTTGCATTAATCGCGACTGTTGCCGGACCAAGTTACTCGGGCACACAGGATTGCCGTGGACTTGTGGGAATGGCGATTCAGGATGCGTTAGTCACCGAGACAGACAATATAACGTCGTCTTTCGTTGTTGCGAGTCTGGATTCGCGGCGCGGTGTAACGGTCAACTCGCCTTTCTGCCGTGTGCGGGGGGTCATTACACCCTCCAGCGATTCGAACATCAACTTCGAGGTGTGGCTGCCGCCCGCT
>JAFARV010000146.1 GCA_019245255.1 Acidobacteriaceae bacterium
TCGTGTATCCTTCCGCAGCCGCGATGCTGCGAAGACCGGAAACCGCGAATTCGCGGCTGATGATGAGGATCACCAGCCACCCCGGCAGCAGGCGTATCTCTACCAGCGAAATCAACGCGGCGGAAATCAGAAGCTTGTCGGCAATGGGGTCGAGAAGAGTGCCGACGGTCGTAACCTGTTTCCAGCGCCGCGCCAGATAGCCGTCCAGGAGGTCAGTCACCGCGGCTGCCAGAAAAACTGTTAATGCGAAAAAATCGTTGGCGATAAGCAGGTGATCATCCACCTGAATTCGCCAGTCTTGCTGCACCAGCGCTGCGACCAGGAGTGGCACCAGGAAAATGCGCACCAGCGTCAGCAAATTGGGCAAGTTGGTCAATTGACTTCAAATATAAAACAGCGGGGAGCAGTCGAGGGCTCAAGGATGACGTAAATTCGACTGTTCGTATGAACGGGAAGGATTCATGGGATTCCGGTGCCGCCCGAGGCTCCGTAAACCTGACCAGACGAATAACTCAGCTCGGAGGCTGCGAGTTCGACGTACACAGGGGCGAGTTCGACGGGTTGGCCCGGACGCCCATACGGCGTGTCGGCTCCAAATTGAATCACCTTCTGGAGCGTCTGTCCTCCGCTGACTTGTAATGGCGTCCAGAACGGCCCGGGAGCGACGGCATTCACACGAATACCTTTCTGTGCGATCTGCTTGGCGAGGCCTTTTGTGAAGGCGACGATAGAAGCCTTTGTCTGCGCGTAATCGAGTAGATTTGCGTCAGGCTGATACGCCTCCACGGAAGCAGTGTTGATGATGGCAGATCCGGGACCAAGATGAGGCAAAGCCGCTTTTGTAATCCAGAACATGGCATAGACGTTCGTTTTAAAAGTCCAATCAAAAAGTTCGGTTGTCAGTTCTTCCAAGTACTCCACGGAGTGCTGACGCGCGGCGTTATTGACGAGAATATCGAGGCCACCCAGCTGATTCACGGCTTCGGCGACTAAGTTGTTGCAGAAGTCCTCATTTCGAATGTCACCCGGGAGCGAGACCGCCTTACGGCCGGCCTTCTGAATGAGCTCGATTACCTCGCGCGCATCCGGTTCCTCCACCGGAAGATACGAGATCGCAACGTCCGCGCCTTCTCGTCCATAGGCGATCGCTGCTGCGCGTCCGATCCCACTGTCACCTCCGGTAATCAGCGCCTTCCGGCCCCGCAATTTGCCGGATCCTTTATAGCTTGTTTCCCCGTGGTCGGGCTTCGGGTTCATTAGTGACGCGAGACCGGGCCAGGGCTGCGGCTGTGCTGCGAAAGGCGGCGCGGGGAATTCGGTCACGGGATTTTGCGCGGTATTGGGGCCATTCTGTGCCTGAGCCACTGCCGTGTCGGCGGCAAGCGTGGCTGCAGCGAGCCCGGTGCCGACCGAGCCGAAAATCTGACGGCGCGAAAGGCTGTTTGCATCTGCTTTGTTCATAGAAGAGTCCGTGGTCTGGTATCTGGACGGCAGACGAAGTGCGTTGTTGCTCTGAAGAAATACGCGCAAAACGGTCGCGGTGTCAAGCGCGCCACGCAAACCAACCAATGAGTTCCTGTACTGACTCGTGGCGCGCGGCCGCGCCCCTTTGCGCCCTCACGAAATACGCGCGAAAAACCCCCACTTTCTACTGAGAAATTCGCGCACGTCCGAAATACGGAGAGGGCTGACGAGCGATTTTTGTGGAGAGGTTACAAGAGGAAGTATGATTGCATGAGTCACTGGGAGGACCCAATATGGCGGATGTTCGGTATTGGCACGATCAACAGAGTGATCTCGTAATCATGCAGTTATCGCGGGAGACAGATACGATCACAGTGCGGTTCACCAGCGCACAACTCGACGTACATATCGCTGAGATGGGACGCCTGCGCGCCGCTATGAGGGAACCCGTTTCGGCAACGGCACCGGTATCGCTTGAGGCGCAAGTGAATCCCGCATGGACAATGTCTGATCAACGAGAACGACAGGGCGTCGGCTTGATGGTGCGGCACAGCGGCTTCGGTTGGTTGGGTTTTCGCTTCCCTGACCACGAGGCACAGAGGATCGGACATTGGCTGACTGAGCTTTATCAGAATCTTAATGACTACAAACGGCGTGTTGACTCCCAAAGTAGAGCGAACGTTGAGTCGCCACGCCCCACGACTCCGCATCGCGAGGCTGGACCCGCCGGCTGGGGATCCGGTACCGCGTCCAGCAATGCCAACTCTGCCGGATGGCAAGGATTCGGCTCCGGCACCGGCGGCGGAGGTGGAGCGTCTGGCCCTTGACTGGTCGGCTGTCAAGCAACCCGCGCAAAACGGTCGCGGCCTCAGGCGCGCCCCGCAAAGAGC
>JAFARV010000356.1 GCA_019245255.1 Acidobacteriaceae bacterium
AGCCCCGCCCATGCAGTGGAGGGAACTCCATAGTATTGCTAGGCTACCTTGCATCCTTGATCAACGATCTTTGTCCTGAAGTACCAGTACTCTTAGGTCGCGATATTGTCTTGCGTTGAATCGCAGACCATCGCAGTTTACAAGCAATGTCCGCAACGGGAAGCTCGTTCAGTTGTGCCGGCGTCACGAAGGTTGTAGGCGCTCCGATTTTGGTGACCGGCGGAGCAGGTTATCTAGGTTCAACGCTGGTGCACTTACTCCTTGAGGCAGGCTATTCGGTTCGCGTGCTGGATTCCCTGCGCTACGGAGGAGAGTCTCTGCTCGGAGCTTGGACGCATCCTCGTTTCGAGCTTCTTGTGGCGGACGTGCGCGACGAAGCGGCAGTTCGATGTGCCGTTCAAGGCATCGGCACGGTCGTACATCTTGCCGCTGTTGTAGGTGATCCTGCCTGTGCGCGCGAGCCGGATGAGGCGATGACGACCAATGTCGACGGATCCGAACTACTACTCCGAGCGTGCATGCGGTCCGAAGTGCGAAGATTCATTTTTGCTTCTACATGCAGCAACTATGGACAACCGTTAGCCCCAACGGTTGCCATGGGCGAAGAATCTCCGTTGCGGCCCGTTTCGCTTTATGCCGAAACGAAAGTGCAGTTTGAAAGCTCGTTGCTGAATTCGATAACTTCGAGCGCTATGTCTGCAACTGTGTTGCGGTTCGCGTCGCTTTTTGGGGTGTCGCGGCGAATGCGGTTCGACCTGACACTGAATGAGTTTGCGCTGGCCATGGTCGTACAGAAGCACCTGGTTGTGTTCGGCGAACAGGCCTGGCGTCCACACTTGCACGTCTACGACGCGGCGTGCGCAATCTGCAAGGTACTGGCAGTTCGAGAGAGCACAGCAGGACAGATCTATAACGTGGGGGACAACAATCAGAACCATCAAAAGATCTATCTACTTGACGTGCTGCGAAGATATGTACCCGATGCTGAGGTGGAGTTCACGAGCAGCCGCCAGGACCAGCGAAACTACTGTGTGCGTTTCGATAAGATTCAAAACGAGCTGGGCTTTCGGGCGACACGTAACGTGGATTCTGGAGCACGGGAATTAGTACACCTACTCCGGAGCGGCGCGATTCGACAACCGGAAGCCGTATGGTATCGAAACTGAATAGCAGCACAGGCCGCCGGACGCGACCCGAGGTAGTACAGGAACCGGCTACGGATTGCAAGCGGTCCGGCGAGTCCGTTGTGCGCGGAAATTAAAGAGGAGCCATGAGTCGGCCTTGGCGGCGGCAGCATGCGAGCCTGTAAAAGTGGTCCTCGAGCGCACGGACCATGATATCGGGACGGTAGAACGTCTCATATCGCGCTCGCGCATTCACGCCCAGCCGGCTGGCCAGTGCGGGTGATCGCAGTAACTTGAGGATGCCCTCTGCCATCGCCTCCGGGTCTCCTGGCGGCACAACAAGGCCGGTCTCATTGTGCAGTACTATTTCCGGAATCCCTCCGACGCTTGTCACCACTGCCGGCTTACAAAGTGCCATCCCTTCCGTGATGGATATAGGAAGTGAATCAAACAAAGATGCGTGCGCGTGAATATCGATCACAGCCCAAACATCCGCAATGTCGCCAGGGTACTCGGTTATTACTACACGATCGGTAATGTGAAGTTCTTTTGCAAGGGCTAGTAAGTATGACCGGTATGACTCGTTTCTCGGGTATCCAACGAGCAGGAAGGCTGTATCTGGTTCATTCTCGAGCACTACGCGGGCCGCGCGAATGAGTACGTCGTGGCCTTTGTACTCGATAAGGCGCCCCACCTGGCCAACAATGCGGCATCGCATGTCTTCGGGTAGCCCAAATTGCCGCCGCATTTCGAGATTCGTTCGTTTCGGCCGTGGCTCCTCGATCCCATTCGGGATAAGTGCCACTTTGGATGGATTGCGCAACAATGCCCGCATCTGTTGAGCACGAACCGCTGAATCGGTGATTACGGTCGTGACGAGATGCAAGGTGGCGCGTGTGGTCCAGGGCCAATTCACTTGAAATGTCTCTGTATAGCCGCCATACACGGTCACGGTGGACGCGGCGCCAGTCCAGCGGGATGCGAGTCCGCCGATCAAACCCGCTGATTCGAGGTGCGCGTCGATGACATCTACGTCCCACTTGCGCACGAGCTGCGCTAAACGGTGAGCGCGGCGGAAGATGCCCGTTTTGTTATACACACGGCTGGCGAATGCCGGTAAGTCAATGCGACGTTCCGGCACTACTTGGGCTAAGTCATCGACCTGTATCCCCGCTTCCACGTATTGGCTCTTCCGGTCCGTGTATTCTTTTGCAGTTCCATATGTCAGCGGGTTCAAAGTCAAGACAGAATGATGAAAGCGCGAGCGGTCCAACCATCGACTCATGTTCAGCATTCGAGTTTCGTCGCCGGCGTATCCCAGCCCATCGATGACGGACAGCACACGGATGCGCTTCGCGCATGATTTCGCGACATCCATCACTTCAGATACATCTTCAGGGCGTCAATCAAATCCTCAGCCGCTCGGGTCTGCTCGTCGGTGGGCTCCCGGTTTTGGTCGAGTACGTGGTAACGAATATGGCCATCGATCACTTCTGCCATTAAGGAGTCCAGCGCCCCGCGACAGACAGCAATTGCATGGAGGACATCCGAGCAGTCGGATTCTTCCTCAAGGGCTCGAATCACGACGTCCAGCTGGCCACGAATACGGCGCGCGCGGTTCAACAGCCGCTTCCGCTCTTCTGTTGTGTGTGCCATGGCTGAAAAAAAGTCGTAAGAAATTCCTGAGATGCCTTTACAAGCATACCCGTAGGGGTTTATCCTTTCATTGGGCAAAGCTGTTGTTGTTTATGCCCGCAACAGGCAATTTTGAAGAAAGGAGGTCATCGATTGAAAGACGACGGAAGTAGTCCGCAGCGGCACGATGAGAGGTGTACGAGCGAATCAAGCGAGCCTCCTTCTGGCACGACGGGCCTCGCTGCTCTCGGCCCATTGTCGCCCCGCTAAGGACCCCGACCTTTTAAGATGACGGGCGCTTGTGCGCCGCAGCTTCTCGGTGTGCAGATTTGTGCGCCGTGAACGGAAAGGAGAAGGGTGTCATGAATCAAAAAGTGATGAACATAATTCGGAGAATAGGCGGGCTCGTAAAAGCCTTCTTCGAAGTGGGATATGCCTACCGGCCGTTTTGATTAACCGGTCCGAACGGGCGCGCGGTGCTATGCTGCCGAGTGCGCTTCTCGGCTATTAGCTGTCCCGTAAAACATCATTTGTCAAGCCAGCCATTCCGGCCATGTGCTCCTATTGCCTTACAATAGGAACTGCAGCTACTCTATGGGGAGTCAATAGGAGCCGTGAATGGCGGGCGATAAGAAATCCGACGTTTGGCAGGGAACTCTTGCCCTGATGGTCTTAAAGACTTTGGAGACCATGGGGCCGATCCACGGGTACGGAATAGCCCGACGCATCGAGCAGATCAGCGGAGACCGCCTGAGCATCAACTATGGGACGCTATATCCCGCGCTGTTGAAGCTGGAGCAGGAAGGGTATATCGCCTCCGAGTGGGGCGTTTCGGATAACAATCGAAAGGCAAAATATTACAAACTCACGCGTGCAGGCCGCAAGCAAGTGGAGAAAGAAGCACGGGAGTGGGAGCACACTGCGACGATTCTCGCGCGGTTCCTACATCCGCGTTTGCTCCCGTGATATACTTAGGTGTTCTCGCCTGTTTCGTCCTTTTTGGCTGACCTCCTTCACCGTTTCCTTTTACAAAGGTCGCGTTGCTCTTAGGCCCCCGTTCATTCTAAGGACGTCGCTGTCGCAGTGCGGCAGTTAGGCCTTGTCAACGTAATGAATCACTTTTCTGAACTAAACCTGAATCCTGCGCTTCATCGCAGTCTCGCCTCAAACTTATTCCTGCGGCCTACGCCTGTGCAGGCCAAGGCTATTCCGGCCGCTCTAACCGGCTCGGATGTTATAGCGACAGCACCAACCGGAACAGGCAAGACCGTTGCGTTCGTCCTCCCGGTGTTGGAGAAAGTCCTGACCGCGGCCCGCGGAGGCAGCGAATCTTCTCCCAATATCCGAGCATTGATCCTAAGCCCAACTCGCGAACTTGCCCTGCAAATCAGCGATACGCTCGCGAAGCTATCGGCCGGTACGAAACTTCGCGCGGGTGTGGTTGTGGGTGGATTGAGCGAACAGACCCAATTAAACGCACTGAGAAAAGGCGTAGATGTTGTGATCGCTACTCCCGGCCGGCTGGAGGATTTTCTCGGGCGAAGGCTGATCAATTTGGGAGCGATCGAGACCCTGGTGTTGGATGAAGCCGATCGGATGCTGGATATGGGCTTTCTGCCCGCCATAGAACGCATACTAGGTCGACTTCCCGGGAAGCGCCAGAGTCTGTTTTTTTCGGCCACCATGCACAAATCAGTTGAGCACCTGACCCGGCGGCATTCATCTGAACCCGTTCGTATCAGCGTCGGCGATCCCGTCAGTAAAGCGCCGGAGGAAATCGACCTGCACGTTTACGAGGTGGAGAACGATCGGAAACTTGGGCTGTTACAGCACATGCTTGGCCGGAGCAGCGGTTCGTTCCTCGTCTTTGTAAGAACCAAGCATGGGACGGACCGGCTAGCCAAAAGGCTTTCTC
>JAFARV010000388.1 GCA_019245255.1 Acidobacteriaceae bacterium
GAACAGTACGAGCGAGAGTACATGGCGCCCCAGAAGTGCACCGATCTGGCGGAGTTCCTCGGTTGCGCCGTCAAGGGCTTCCAACTCATGCAGACCGAGGACTCACTGCGTCTGGTGGTCGAGGACATGTTTTCGCAGCTTGCACACGACGGCGTCATCTATGCCGAGCTCCGCTTTGCACCTCTCCTTCATACCGCTAAAGGCCTGACCTCCGAACGCGTCGTTCAAACAGTCGAGACAGCAACGGACCAAATGATTCGCAGCACCGGCATCGAGGCCCGGGTCATCCTCTGCACGCTGCGCCATTTCGATCGCGCCCAGAGCATGCAGACAGCAGAACTCGTCGAAAAATTTCGAGGCGGCCGCGTGGCCGCATTGGACATTGCTGGGGATGAGGCTGGGTTTCCGCTCGACCCTCATGTGAGTGCGTATCGCTTCGCCATGGAAAAAGGCCTGTCCCGCACTGCACATGCTGGCGAAGCAAGCGGTCCGGAGAGCGTCTGGGAAACCCTGCGATTGTTGCAGCCCACTCGAGTCGGCCACGGCACGCGAAGCATCGAAGATCCACTGCTTGTAACCGAGCTCAAGCGGGAACGCATCCATCTCGAGCTGTGTCCCTCTTCGAACGTCCAAATCATTCCATCCGTCGAGACCTGGCACGAGCACCCCATCGACAAGCTCTATAGGGCCGGAGTCGCGCTGAACGTGAACACGGACACTCGCATGCTGACGCCGACCACGCTTACGCACGAGTACGAAGGAATGAAGCGGGTTTTCGGTTGGGGAGCAGACGAACTATCGCACACCAACCTCATGGCCATCGATGCCGCGTTTGTGGACGAAGAAGTAAAAATCCGTCTGAGGGCGAAGCTCGCAGCTGGCTATCACGACGCGCCCACCTTATGACTGACGACCGGAGCCTCCTCGAGGCGCTCCTCGGCGACGGC
The DNA here is from genome assembly GCA_019245255.1 of Acidobacteriaceae bacterium. Lineage (GTDB taxonomy): Bacteria > Acidobacteriota > Terriglobia > Bryobacterales > Bryobacteraceae > Bog-105. The sequence goes on from JAFARV010000388.1 coordinate 948, forward strand.
CGCTTTTTGATTGCGCTCACCGGCGTGTCGCTTATCCTCAGCGGCGGCTTTGCTGTCTTTCAGTCCATCTCCGGTCACTTGCTTCCGCATGACAGCCACGCCATCGGAATGGATGCGGCCGCCTTGATGCGCGCCGGAAATCCCCATCTGTTGGGCTTCATGTTTCATGACCGCGTCGCCTACGGCGGATCTCTTCTCGCCATCGGAAGCGGTTATCTGTGGCTGGCGGAGTTTCCCATGGCTGTTCGCGCGGCTTGGGCCTGGTGGGCGCTGCTCTTCTCGGGAGGAATCGGCTTTCTCGCCTTCCTCACGTATCTCGGGCAGGGCTATCTTGACACATGGCACGGGGTGGCGACCCTTTTTCTCCTGCCCGTGTTTGTGGCCGGCCTGTGGCGATCGCGCCCCCAACACCTGTCGCTTCGATCCGTTTGGCTCGAACCGCACGAAAACGAAACTGTCCTGGCAAGATCGGGTAGAACTCTCTTGAGTGCCACCGCGCTGGGCCTCATCCTTGCGGGCGCGACAATCGCGATTTTCGGAATGACCACCGTTTTCGTTCCTTCGGACTTGCGCTTCATCGCCCTCGACACGTCCAGGCTGCGACAGATCTCACCCATGCTGATTCCCGTGATTTCGCATGACCGTGCCGGATTCGGAGGTGGACTGTGCTCGATCGGCAGTTTTCTTCTCTTTACTGCCCGCTGCGCCGAACTCAACAGGAGTTTCATCGAGATCGTTGCGGTCATGGGTTGCACCGGATTCGGATGCGCCATCGGCGTTCACTTCGCGGTCGGCTATTTGGATTTCTTTCACTTGCTCCCCGCCTTTCTGGGGCTGATCATCTTCATCTTGGCTGACTCGCTGCTTTGGCTTGGCAGAGTGAGGGCCGTCCGCATGTCTTCACACAAGGAAGCCATTTCCCAGCAATGAAGAATTCTCGATCGGCGATAGCATGGATTATTCCGCTGTGGGTCGCCTGATCTGCCATGTCGATATGGACGCTTTCTTTGTGTCCGTCGAAGAGCTGTTTGACCCCGCACTCATCGGCAAGCCCGTTGTCGTAGGTGGACAACGGGATCAGCGGGGCGTGGTTGCGGCCGCTTCCTACGCCGCCCGCAAATTCGGTGTGCATTCGGCGATGCCCCTTAGAACCGCTGCGCGCCTCTGCCCCCAGGCGATTTTTGTCGAAGGCCACCCCGACCGATACCGCCAGTACTCGCATCAGGTCTTTGACATTCTCAACCGCTTTTCGCCCCAGGTCGAGATGGCATCCATCGACGAAGCCTACCTGGATCTC
>JAFARV010000761.1 GCA_019245255.1 Acidobacteriaceae bacterium
TCGCGCTCCCGTTGCTTCTTCTGGCGCACTCAGGCGAGCCGCTTCAACCCGGCGACCGGCCCCCACTGCAACCCAATGATCTTTGGTCGGCGTGGGAGTTTGATCCCGGTGTGATCATCCCGCTCGTCGTCTCGGCCGTTCTGTACGCCATCGGCTCGAGAAGAGATGTCGGCTCAACTAATCTGCGGAAGAGCTGTTTCTGGCTCGGATGGCTCACGGTGGCCATCGCCTTGGTGTCGCCTCTGCATCCACTCGGTGAAGTGCTGTTTTCTGCCCACATGGTGCAGCACGAAATCCTGATGCTCCTCTCGGCGCCGCTCCTGGTACTCTCAAGACCGCTGGTTACATTCTTGTGGGCCTTGCCTTTCAATTGGAGGCGCACACTTGGCCGCTTCTCGAAACGACCAGCCGTTACTGCGACGTGGACCTTCTTTACCACCGCGTTTACAGCCTGGTGGATCCACGCCGTCGCCATCTGGACGTGGCACTTGCCGTTCCTGTTCGACCTCACATTAAAAAGCGATCTCGCCCACACGGCCCAGCACCTCAGCTTCTTCGTCTCGGCCCTATTGTTTTGGTGGGCACTATTCTATGCGCACGGACGGCGAGCACACGGGTCTGCGGTGCTGTATCTTTTCACCACCGCAGTTCACACCGACATTCTTGGCGCACTCCTCACGTTCGCGCCTCATATCTGGTATCCGCCTTATAGCCACACGACACAGGCATGGAACTTAACGCCCCTTCAGGATCAACAGATCGGGGGATTGATCATGTGGGTGCCGGCGAACCTGGTCTATATTGCTGCCGGACTTACATTGTTCGCGGCCTGGTTAAAGGAAAGTGACGCACTGCTCGGGAGGAACATAGTAAGTGCGAAGTAAGGTCCTGCTTGCCTCAGCCATCCTCTTCCTATTGACTTTTATCTCCTGTGGCGGAAATCCCGAAGCCGTAGCGCAAACCACTACGGGCGGGGACGTCGGGCGTGGCTCGGCTGCGATCTCGCGCTACGGTTGTGGCTCGTGTCACATCATTCCTGGCATCTCCGGCGCTACTGGGCTGGTCGGCGCGCCGCTATCCGGAATTGCAAATCGAATCTACATTGCCGGCGTTCTGCGAAACACACCCGATAATATGATTCGCTGGATCGAAGATCCGCACGCAGTGGACGACAAGACGGTTATGCCGAACCTCGGCGTCACGCATCAGGATGCGATAGACATTGCCGGTTACCTGTATACGTTAAAGTAGGCTCTGACTCCAAGGAGGATTCGTGATCACATTGGCAGACGCGCGCCGCGTCATCGCGGCCGGGGAAGAAAAAGCAAGAGCGATTGGACAGCCCATGAACATTGCCGTTGTCGACCATGGGGGCAACCTGGTGGCCCACGTTCGTATGGACGGCGCCTGGATCGGCAGCGTCGACATCTCGATCAACAAAGCCTGGACGTCCCGCGCCTTTGACATCACAACGAAAGATCTCGCCGAAAATAGCCAATCCGGCGATCAGTTCTTTGGGATTCACGCTTCCAATCACGGCCGGGTCATGATCTTCGCCGGAGGCATCCCGCTCAAGCGCGGCGGCCAGGTGGTCGGTGCTGTCGGTGTCAGCGGCGGTAGCGGCAAACAGGATCACGAGGTAGCTGAAGCCGCCTCCGCAGCGTTCTAGCTCCGTTCTCCTGCACCCCGCTCACGCCTGAGGAGGCAATATGATCGTGCGAATTTGGGCAGTCGCGGTACTCGTGACCGCGGTCGCGATCCCGATATATGCGCAGAGGAACGAAGCGCCGGGTCCGTCCGTCAGCATGCTGGTGACCGCAGAGGGTAAACGCGGCAACACGCCGCCTTCGCTGCAGCAGCAGGACATTCGAGTTACCGAGGCCGGAGGACCGCGTAACATCACAGAGCTTGCGCCAATGCGTGAGGACGCCAGCTTGCAACTGCTTCTGTTAATCGACGATTCTTCAGCCGGCAGTTTCGACACAGAAATCGCCACCATCAAGCAGTGGATCAATTCGCTCCCCGCTTCGGTTGAGATTGGTGTCGCTTACATGCGTAACGGCTTAGCGGGGATAGTCCACCCTCTCAGCACCGATCACGTCGCTGTCGCGGATGCAGTGCGTCTGACGGCCGGTGCTGGAGGCGCCGACGTGAGCCCTTACGACTCGCTCTCCGATGCCGTCAAGCGGTGGCCCAAAAGCAATGCTCAACGTAAGGAGATCGTCATGATCAGCAGCGGCATAGAAGCTTTGGGCGGAGGATGGGCGCCGGATAATCCCTATGTGAACAAAGGAATCGCCGATGCACAGCGTGCCGGCGTGGTGGTGTTTGCAATTTATAATCCCAGCTTCGGCCATTGGGGACACGTATTCTGGCGCGATACCATGGGCCAGACGTTCCTTTCCCAGATGGCCGACGAGACCGGAGGTGAAGCGTACATCACCACCTTCAGCGCGCCGGTATCCTTTCAACCTTTTCTCGACGAAATCTCGGGGCGTCTTCAAAACCAGTATCGATTGACATTTATTGCACGTGCAGAAAGTAAGTCAGGTCTGCAGCCCGTCAGAGTTACTGTGGCTGACCGCGGTAATGGAGCAATAGCTGCGGCCGACAAGGTCTTTGTACCCGCCTCCAAATGATTCCTGATCGGTAATCACCTCTTACGAGCGTTACGAGCGATTTGTCGTGGCGCCCCTTGCAATGGGCTTATCGGAAGTCGCGTAGTCAGCCCGCGCCTCACCTGCCGCGGCAATGTCTTCCGCCCCGGTTTGCACCAGAAGTTCCTTCGCCTTGCGAATCCAATCGGAATTGTCGCAGTGCACAGAAAGCAGCACTCCGCCTTCCTTGATGCGGCCTTCGTACCGCTTTGCTTCGTACTCAGGAATCCCCATACCCGCAAGTGCGCCGATCAAGCCGCCGACGACCCCACCCGATCCAACGCCCGTGAGCGCCGCAATTACAGGTCCCGCGGCGATCAGTGGCCCGAGACCGGGAATTGCCAGTACGCCGATTCCGGCTAGAAGTCCGATGGTCCCGCCGATCACACCACCCGCCACGACGCCTGCAGTCGCACCCTCCGGCGCTTTGGTGTGTTTCTCATGTGCAAAGTCCTTGGTCCCTACGTTGTCCTGCAGCAATACCGATATATCTTCGTTTCGGAATCCGCTTGCGATCAGCCGGTCTACGGCTTCCTCAGCCATCCCTCGATGTGCGTAAATCCCAAATACGGCAGTATTTTTGCCCACCATGATTCCCTCCGTTTGGCGTCTACTCCCTAGTGAGACTACGATGGACAGTAGCCGTTTCGGTGGATAGTTACTGGTGCGTGACTTGGGTTCAGCTTGCGGGGAGGCGGACCACGGACAGCCAGAAATCTTCGAGCGACCGGATCTTACGAATAAACTCGTCAACCTCAATCGGCTTTGTGAGATAGCAGTTCGCGTGCAGCTCGTAGGCGCCCAAAACGTCCTGATCGGCATCAGACGTCGTGAGCACAATGACAGGGATGAACCGCATCTGCGGATCGGCTTTCAGCTCAGCGAGGAGTTCCCGGCCGTGCTTCTTGGGAAGATTTAGATCGAGAAGAATGACGTCCGGCGTCGGCGAGCCGCGGTACTTGCCCTGGTGTCGAAGATAAAGGAGAGCCTCATCAGCGTCGGGAACTGAAGTGAGGTGATGCGCCAGTCTGCCCTCCCTAAAGGCCTCCTGGGTGAGCAGCACATCGCCGGGGTTATCTTCCACCAGGAGGATTTCAAAGTTCTGACGCTCTTCCAAGGTTCCCCTTTGCAGGTAGGACGCCAAAAATAGCGTGACTGGTTGCAGTACTACTGTGTAAAAGATTATGTTCGGTCGGCCGCAGCTCAGAACATGAGCTTGAGCGAAAACTGAATCTGCCGCGAATTGGACGCAGTGTGGTTTATCTCTCCAAATCCGGAACCCTTGATTGTGTTCGCAGGAAGACCCATATTGACGATATTGAACAGGTTAAAGAACTCGGCGCGGAACTCAACGTTCATCCATTCGTGATTGGATACCGGCCCGAGTGGGGTGTCTTTGATCAGCGCGAAATCAAAATTATAGAATGCCGGTCCTCGGAACGTATCGCGGCCCAGAGTGCCGAAGACGCCCTGATTCGGTCCCGTGCCGCCCGGTATGTCTACGGGGATAAAGAAAAAGGAGGCGTTGTCGCTTCCCCGTCCGAAATAGTCTTCGCGAATTTTTCGCGCAGTCGACAAAGTTGGGGTCCCGGTCTGGTCCGGGCGATCCGTCCCGTTCGTGCCCGCGCCCGTCTGTTGCACGCCTGAGTAGACACTGAATGGAGACCCGCTTTGCATAGTGGACACATTCAATAGCTGCCAGCCTGCAGTAAGCTTCCGGCTGACCGGCCGCAATAGCCCCATCCGCTCAGCATGCAGATCCTGAATCGCACTCAGAGAGAACGCGTGCTTGATGTCGAATGTCGATGGCCCCTTCTCAGCCCGCGTATCGAAGGGGTTCTGCGGCCACGGAGCCGCGCCACCTGAAGCCCCGGTTCCCAATCCGCCGATCACTGTACTGACGTCATCGATCGATTTCGAAAATGTGTAGCTCACCTGAATCTCCGGGCCGCCGTGTGGAACCGCGCCCTGCAAAGAGGTCTGCAAGCCGTGATATGTCGAGTGCGAACGGTTTGTCATCAGAAACTCCGTACCGAATCCACCCACAGGCTGTCCGGAAGCGTCGAACTGTGTGTACGGCGCGAACTCTGGCGTAGCCCCCGGATACCCGTTCGGAAAATTCATTGCGGGCAGGCTCACACCGGCCGTTCCCACATAAGCCGCGTTTGCCGTCAGACCCGAGAATTGCCGCTCCAACCCCAGCGTCCACGTTCCCAAGTACGCGTTTCGGAAGTCGCCCGACACAGCATTGACATTCAACGGCGTGATTTGATGACTCGGATTGAGTGCCGCAATGCCGCGCTCAAAGCGGTCGAGATCCCAGACCGTGTTCGCCGGGACCCCTTTTGAATTACCCGTTGCCAGGATGTTCACTCCGGACGGCGTGTAAACCGGCGGCAGGTCCTGCGGCCGAATCTGAAACCCAAACGGCAGGAGTGCGCCCGCCGATGCTGTTACGCGCGGATAATCCACATACGGCGCCGCACCCGTCAGCAAGTTGTCCTGCCAGATGTTCGGCGGAATTGTGGTAATCGCTCCGCCGGCTCTGATCCAAAGGTGCTCTTCCGTAAGCCACGACAGGCGCACGCGCGGACCCCAATCGTTGGCGTTCATTTCGTAACGCGGCTGCGGATTGATAAGGTACTGCTGGCCCCCATTGACGAATGCGACTCCGGCGGTACGCTTTGCCCGTTCACTGATGGGCGTGTAAAGCTCATACCGAATGCCATAGTCAAGGACGACGCGGTCGGATAGCTTCCACTGGTCCTGAACGAACAGGTTGATGTTGTATCGCGAGATAGCAGCGACTCCAATCTGGTCTCCTTGCGGGAATCCGGCTGGCGCAACCGCCACCGTATATGCGAAAGCACTGCCGGTGAGCAAAGCGGAAAGCGTGTCGGGCAATGGATAGCCGGGGCGAATATCGTGTAACCCGCTGGCTGAACCTATGAAGAGCGGTGAGTAAGCAGTCCCACCGCCAAACGTGTATTGTCCATTAGGAGAGGTTCCAAAGTAAGTGGTATCGCGATTGGCGCGAAACTCCCCGCCGAACTTCACAGAGTGGTTCGACCTCGTCCACGCGAATTGTTCACGGCCCTGGAAGAGATTGCCGATCGATGCCGTCACTGAGCCCGCAGCGGCATTGAACGGCTCGTAAAGCGAATCGCCGAACGTGAGTGCAGGGTCCACATGGTTGGCTGTGGGAAAGGAAGGCGTGCTTCGCGTGAAGCTGATGGAGGATTCCGATGAAAGATTTGGCGTGGGCGTTCGGGTCCAGGTAATCGTGGCATTCCGTTGGTGATCGACATACAGTACGCCAAAGCTCGGATCGATTGCCGTTTGACTCGGATTTGTCGTCGGCCCGGTGAGATTGTCCATGGTAAACCTGGCGAACAGACGGTCGCGGCTGGAGATTTTATGGTCGACGCGCACAGACATTTGGTCCGCGT
>JAFARV010000794.1 GCA_019245255.1 Acidobacteriaceae bacterium
TTCAAACAACACCTCAATAATCCTGGTTTGAGGGATCGGCCGCACCTTCAGGTGCCGTAACATCCATTTGGGGTCTAGTTCGCGCTTTGATGGTGCACTAGCCTTCCACTTATCGCTCACGCGTTGTAATAGCGTTCGGCTTTCTAGTAATTTAATTTGTGTTTGGACCTCGGATGCTGATAAGGACGAATCGATGTCCGAAATCGGAGAGACTTGCTTTGCATCCAGGAACTCTTTGTTGAAATCCTGAACTTCGAAGGTGGCGCGCGCCTGGTATAGCGGTGTTTGGAATCGACTTATAGCCCACCCCAAAGCCGTACCAAGACAGATGATAGCGATCAGCGCTTTGCTATGACGCCTGAGGGTGGCCCAATACTCGCCCAAGTCTACGGGGCGCGAGTCGTTCATGATTACGTTAGCTGGATATGGGTTGATGTGCGTAGGTGCAGGATACCCCCCGGAATGAGCTGCAGAATTCTGCGCTCCGGGTTGACGCAAAATCAGATCCTGAGACATGTTTTCCCTTAGCGCCAAATCGCCACCCCGGTGCTGATCTGAATAGCCGCTTCGGTTCCGCGCAGCGCTGCAGACTTTGCTGCGCTGTTTGGGACGAATAGGATGTCGTTCACGTTTAGAGCAACGTCACTGGCTTTTCCGGAAAGTATCTGCTTGACGTTTATCGGAATTTCGATAGGTGTGGTCAGACCTTTTTGCGTTCTCAGGATCTTTGCCTGGGATGACGCAGCCGTGCGCTCAAGACCCTGGGCCATCGAGAGCGCCTGAAGAACCGAGATGTGATCGCGCTCATTAAGTACGAATCCACCCGACCGTTTCACCGCACCTATGACATAAATCATCTCGGCCTGCGGGACTGAGATTACGTCGTGCGGTCGAACAAGAATGTTCTCTTGCGGGTTGCTTGCTTGCACGACGGATCTGGCGCTGATTTCGGCTATCGTAAAGTCCCCACTTGTATCGGCAGTCGCATTCGGCAATGGGATCGGACCCCATTCTTTTCGCCGTGTGATCTTGATCGTGTTGCCGGCATCGTTCCGTAACCCGCCGGCTTCAGATAGAACTTCGAACAGTGTCTTGCGGCCTCGTATTTGACGAACCCCGGGAGACGTTACAGCGCCCAGCACGGAAACAGGTTGGCTCCCGAATTCAGCAATGAAGACCGCAACCGTCGGATTCCGTAGATTCCCCTTCAGCTGCGCCATAATCTGCGTCTGCAGCTTATCTACCGTAAGACCTGCCGCGTGAACACGCCCGACCAGCGGCACATCTAGGTCGCCGGCCAGGTTAATCAGGTATGGTTCGTTCCCGATTTCCTCCTCAAGGTCCGGAACATGCAATGCGATCCGATCACCGGGCCCGAGTTCATAATCGGCATCAATATCACCCGCAGCATACTTGGACACCGAAACGCTAGGCTTCTGAGATAACTGGTGTTCCTGACTGGCACAAAGAGCCACCACAGGCACAAATAGAGCCGTAATTAACCGTCGCGTATCAAATTTCATGCGAATCCTGCTAAAGCGCGCTGCGGACCCGCGGGCGCTACCGCTGCAATCCATTCCCGGTCTATTTCAACCGAGACACTGCGTTGCAATAGCGTGACGGAAACCACAAAGCGCCACTCACTCTTCTTCTTCAAAAGTATGCCTTCCAGTCCCTCGAGGAACCCCCGGGTGATGCGGACCCGGTCACCATCCTGCAGCAGCCCGCACGATTCTGCCGCGAGTCCGGAGGCAAGTATCGTTTCAACGGCATCGATTTCTGAGTCAGGAACAGCAATGGGTTCAGTCCCGAAACTCACGACCGACACCACACCCGGCGTTACGATGATCGGGCGCCGTAGCCTGCTGTCGAACCGGCAAAACAAATAACCGGGGAACAGGGGAACTGTCGTCTCGACAGTGCGATCCGACCAGCGACGACGAACTTTGTAGCTAGGTAAATAGAATTCATATCCCTTGGCCGCCAAAACTGTCGCTGCGGTTTTCTCGTGATTTGGACGAGTCCGCAAAGCGTACCACGGATATTTTTGTGGCTGTGGTACTGCGACCGAATTACATCTCATTTAA
>JAFARV010000823.1 GCA_019245255.1 Acidobacteriaceae bacterium
TGATCGGTGCGACACAGCAGTTCGAGCTCGGAGTGGCCGAGTAGCTTACAAGCGGCCGGATTGATCCGGCGAAGATTGCCGTCGAGATCGAATTCCATCTGTCCGACGGGGATGTTATGGAAAAGGCCCCGCAGCGCGGTTTCAGCCTGGACCTGGTCTGTAGCATCCATAGCGTGACCGAGTACACATGCGCGCAGCTCCGGTCCCTCGCTGACGGCGCTTCGGTACATCCAAATGCGCTCATCGCCTCTTTTTGCCTGAACCCGCATCAGTCCATTGTCGGACCGCTTGCGGCGCATCCGCTCGAGATAAAAGGGAAACAGAAAACGCACCGGCGGGGAAAGGAATGTATCCAGCCGCGATCCGAGCACCTCGTCTTCCGTATAACCCAACGACTGCGCGGCCGCAGGATTAATCCAGAGCAGGACACCGTCCCAGTCATGACAACACATGAGCCCGGGTGTCTTCTCTGCAAGTTCGCGGTAAAACCGAGCCTCGAATTCGACCCGCGACTCGGCGGTCGAGCGCTCCTGGTGGAAGAGCTTGTCCGTCCTCACGCCCGGCTTTATATTAGCATTAACGTCTTGTTCAGTCCGGGTCGACCTGTTGCCGCCAAGCGTAAGCTGCCTGATAGATATCCAAACGCCCATTCCCCAGGTCGGAGCCAAGCGGGACAGCATGGGCCACGGATCCTGCAGCATCGTGCTCATCGCACCACCAGCTCATTTGCCCGAGTAGTGCGGCCGTGCCGGAGACCCAGGGAGCGCTGAATGAGGTACCCCAAGCCGCCGCGTACATTCCGAAGGGATACGTCGTAACTACGCCTTCGCCGGGCGCCGCTACCCACACCAGCTGCGAACCATAGTTCGAAAACGAGGATCGTTGATCGGTGTTGGTTGTCGAGGCGACCCCCATTACGAGCCCCTGGTACGCCGCAGGATATGTCAGAGTCTCCTGCCCATTGTTGCCGGCGGCGGCGACGCAGATTACGCCCATGAAGTGCGCAAATTCGATTGCGTTTTTGATCTCTTGCGAATAGGAGGCGAGGCTAAAACTCATATTGATGACCGTCGCGTTCTCCCTGACGGCGAAATAGATGGCGCGAAGGATATCGGAATTATAGCCGGTCCCATCAGACTTAAACGCCTTCAAAGGCAGGATCAGAGCGGACGGCGCTACCAGGTGAATAATGCCCGCGACCATCGTGCCGTGGCCAAAGTCCGAGTATTCGGATTGTCCATCTACGACGGCGGCGGTTGACTGATCAACATTTGCATAAGTGTTAGAGTTGACCTGATTCGCGGAGCCCGACGAGGGAGGGTCGGAGAGGGACAGGTCCTGCGTCTCATCGGCACCGTTCTGATCTCGCGTGAAGTCGTACCCGCGCAATAGGACGGAGACGAGTGCGGGGTGATTGGGATCAACGCCCGTATCGATAACAGCAACAGTTCCGGAGCCGCTAACCTTCAGCGATGCTTGAGCGTATGACAGGCGCAAGATCTGCGTCGCGGGCTGGTCCACGTAACCTTCGGGTACGGTGCTGCCGTGATATGTGACGGGAGTTGTGTCGTTTAGCGCTGCCGGCGGACCATTGCTTGCGTCGGCGGCCTGAGCGACCAAATCAGGCTCGCAATCGACAACACCAGAGGAGTTCAACAACTGCTGGATCAGCGTGGCAGTGTCCACCAAGTTCGAGGTGACAACAAAAAGCTGGCCTTGGGGATCGCCGATACTTTCCGCGATCGTGCAGTTCAGGACGCCGCAAATCGTCGTCAGCGCATCTGTGCCACCCTGCACCCGCACGATCACCCGGCTGCCCGCCTGGAGCGGAACAGCGCACAGCGCGCAAGCCATGATACATGCCAGGAAAAAAGATCGTTTCATGCAAAATTTTCCTCCGTGTCGTATGCAAGTGTCGCCAAAACTTGGCTCCTACTCATAAGAGGCAAGATGGGGGCCGGAAATACAGGCGATTAACCGCAAATCGTCAATTTTTGGAGGATCGAAATGATTATGAAGGTTTGTGACATGATTAACTCGATACTCCAGTGCGCGTTCGCAGAAAATGACGGACCCGCTCCTCAAAGTCCGGGATTTGACGGTCCATTTCCGCGGGTCCCGCACCGCTGCGTTAAGCGGCGTCTCGTTCGATTTGAGCCGAGGTGAAACGGTTGCGGTGCTCGGCGAATCAGGCGCGGGTAAGACGACGTTGGCCCGAACAATTCTTCGGCTGTTGCCCGAAGCGTCGGCTTCTGTTTCTGGCGAAATATCGTTCCTGGGCGTAAACCTGCTCGGTGTCAGCGAACGAACGCTGCGCAGAATTCGGGGCGCACAAATTGCTTTGATTTCACAAAACCCAGAGTTGGCGCTCAGTCCCGTCCTGCGCGTTCGCGATCAGGTCGCGGAGGTCGTGCGCGCACATGTCGAGGGCGGCCCCACCCTACGCAGAAGCAAAGCGGAAGAGGCGTTGACGATGGCAGGTCTGTCGCAGGAACTTGCGCTGGCTTACCCGCACCAGTTGAGCGGTGGCCAATTACAACGCGTTGTGATCGCGCAAGCGCTTATCTTAAGACCCGCTCTTTTGATAATGGATGAGCCGACAAGCGCTCTCGACAATCTCGCACAGGCAGAGATTTTGCAACTGGTGAAAGATCTCCTCCACCGGCTGAAACTGACTCTCATCTTTATTACTCATGATCCGGTCCTGGTCCGCAGTCTGGCGGATGAAGTGTTAGTGTTCCGGCACGGATCTGTTGTTGAGGCCGGCACCTTTGAACGTACACTCCGCTGTCCGCAACATTCCTATACAACAGAACTGATCCGTGCGATCCCACCTCTTCCGCCTCGGCCGGCGAAGGTGGAACCGACTCCGTCGGGAGCGAGCGGACTCTTGGAAGATGAAACCGTCGATGACCGTCTCCCATCGCGACACGATGCATCGGTCGAGGTGGCAGTGATTGAGGCGTACGAGGTGACCAAAGTTTATCCCGGCGGCAGGCGTGCACTCGACGGTGCGACTCTGCGCCTACCCGCCTGCTCGTCACTAGCCTTGGTCGGGCGCTCCGGCTCTGGCAAGTCGACTCTGGCCCGTTGTCTGGCGCTGCTCGAAAATCCCGACTCGGGCGAGATCCGGTTTCGGGGCGAATCCATATTTAACGGATCCGGGTTTGGCGGATCCGGGCGTGACCGATCTACTGAGGAACCCACGCAAAACGGGCCCGGTATTAAGCGTGCCCCGCAAAGAGCAGCGGGTTCCCTCCCCTGCCTCGGGGCACGCATCCGTGCCCTTTGCGCTGCTAAGGAGTTCAGACGCGTCCGCAGCAAAATTCAGTTGGTTTGGCAGCATTCCGCAATGGCCCTGAACCCTCGCCTTTCGGCCGTTGATCTGGTGGCCGAGCCGCTCCGCATATCGAAGCTTGCATCCGGAACGCAGTCCCGTGAGCAGGCCCTACAAATGATGGCGAAGCTGGGATTATCGCGCTCGCTCGCGCTCCGCAGCACTCTTGAATTGAGTGGCGGCCAGAGGCAGCGCCTTGCTCTTGCCAGGGCGCTTGTCATCTCTCCAAGTGTTCTGATTCTCGATGAAGCTTTCGCAGGACTGGATTTAGTGATTGAACGCGAAATCGTCACGATTCTTCTTGAGTTACAG
>JAFARV010000824.1 GCA_019245255.1 Acidobacteriaceae bacterium
TGTGCATGGACATCGGCCACACATCCCGGACCGGGGCAGACATCGTGCACTCCATTGCGGAAGCCGGATCGCGGCTATTGGATATGCATGCCAAGGACCTTTCGGACCCGCGGGCGAAGGACAGTCAGGTTGCGGTTGGCGAAGGCAAACTTCCCATACCAGGGATTTTCGAACAACTGATACGGACTAAGTACAACGGCTGCGTCAACCTCGAGTATGAAGTCGACGAAAACGATCCGATGCCGGGCATGCGGATAAGCTTCGCTTACATGCGCGGTCTGCTCGCCGGAGTTGAAGCGAGCCGGAATCATCACGCGCTGGCTCGCTCCACTGCATCCGGCGAGTAACTTTCCAACTCGGGAATCACCAGCGTCGTTTGAGTTCCTTGGCCGGGCTGACTGTTAATTAGCATGTTGTAGCTTGACCCGAAGAGCACGCGTAACCTCTCATTGACGTTACTAACTCCAATTCCTTGCTCGAAGATCGTTCCAAGCCGGGATTCCGCTATGCCAACCCCATCGTCTGCGATTGAGATATGGAGCCGCGTGCCCTCTAACCAGGTCTTGAGGAGAATGGTTCCTCCTTGTATCTTTGCCGAAAGGCCATGTTTGATCGAGTTCTCTATAATCGGTTGAAGAATCATGCTCGGTACTAAACGCTCGAGCGTGCCTTCTCCGATTTCTTTCTGAAACCGGAGCTTGTCTCCAAAGCGTACAATCTCAATGCTTAGGTAGTCGTCTATGAAGGTGATCTCATCGCGCAAGAGGACGAAACTATCGGTCTTTCTCAGCAGCCGTCGTAAGATGCTCGACAGCCGGTAAATCATGCTACGCGCGCGCTCAGGGTCGATCCGGATCAGGGTCGAAACCGAATTGAGGGTGTTGAACAGAAAGTGAGGGTTGATCTGATTGGTCAGCGCTGCCAACCGCGCTTCCACTAATCGCGCACGTTGAATCTCGAGTTGGCGCTCCGCTCTGAAGCTGCTCCAAACCCGTATGGGGAGCGACACGGAAAACAGGGTTGTGGCCGCGGACATGATGAATTTCGGCAAAGTCAGGTGTTTGTCATTCTCGAGCAGAAAAAATGTGTTGTGGACAGGGAAGGTGCGATGGACGGCCCAGCGAAGCAGTTCGGCCATAATTACCAGCGCATTACACACCACGTTGAATGCGGCTCGCTTGACTATACGCCGCTGGATGGCACCCCGCTTCAGAAGCAGGATGTGCCGCAGCAGGCGATAGAGATTTAAGTCAATAAAAGGGGAGAAGTACCATACGTCTTCCCGTTGCGGAGCGAGGTCATGCATCAGTGCGCCAATCAGCCCTGTGGCTGCGAAAAGCGGCATAGACATGTATTTGCCTGTTAGCATGTCCGGCACTGACACACACAGGCCGGTGATCAGCCCGCTGACATATCCGCCCAACATGCCGGCGATGACGGAGCCTTCAAGTGCAAGATCGATCGCGGGATACTGATGCCGGCTAAGAATGGGCACGGCGGCGCTGCCCCCGAAAAGCAGGGAGAAGATAAATGCAAGCTGCAGGCGTTCGCTCACGGTGCGCTCGTCCTTCAGCAGGATTTTCTGCATGCGGGCAAAACGCATAAGAATGCTGGCAATCGACGCTGCAACGGCGACTTTGATAAGAAACGCAGCGACCTGTGTCTGGGTCAGCATGGGAGCAGGACCGGGCCGCCACACGGCAAAACGGCCAGCATCTCTATAATTAGAGCTTAAAGTGCTCCTCTAAGGTATTCGAGACCGGCTTATCCGCCGGCAGGCAGGAAACGATTTGTCCGATTTTCAACTCAGAAAGGTCGCTGAAGCGGATTTTCCAAGTCGCTTTGGACACTTCCGAATCTTTGGCTTCGAGGGTGTTCGCGGGACTGAAACCGAAGAGGCACTGGCCTTACGCCTTGGAGAGATCACCGATCCCGGCAAACCGCCCCTGGTCCGCATCCACTCGCAGTGCTTGACTGGAGATGTGCTTCACAGCTTGCGCTGCGACTGCCGTGCGCAACTTGAGTTGGCGCTTGATCAGATTAGGGAAGAAGGACGAGGATTGCTGATCTATGAACACCAGGAAGGCCGCGGCATCGGTCTCCTCAATAAGCTTCGCGCATACGAATTGCAGGACCAGGGATTAGATACGGTCGAGGCCAATGAGCGGTTAGGTTTCAGAGCCGACCTGCGCGATTACGCTCTACCGGCTGCGATTCTTCATTACTTCGGCGTGCGGCGTGTGCGCCTTCTCTCCAATAATCCGGAAAAGGTCGCAGCGCTCGAGAACGCGGGAATTGAAGTAGTCGAGCGGGCTCCGATCATTGCACCGGTGGTCGAAAGCACGCTCGAGTATCTGAAAACAAAGCGCGAGAAGCTCGGGCATTTGTTTTGATGCCGGTCAGTTGGGCAATGTCACGTTAGAGCCCGGAGTCGGGACCATCAGTGTCAGTGTTCCGATCGCGTTTGACTGTACGCCGTGGACACGAACAATCACCCACTGCGGCACAGTTATGTTCAACGGAGCTACATACAGTCCGGATTGAGTGAGTGTTCCGGGCCCTTGTAAAATACTCCAGTTCACGTCGGTGCTGCCGGTGTACCAGTCTACCGGGTACAACTGAAGGCTGTTCCCCGGGGTTACAAGTCTGATCTGCTGATTGTCGATCGCGAAATGTGGGCTCGAAGCATCGGGCGTTACCATCAGGCCGTTAATGATGGGCGCTGAGTGACCGGTTGGACCCGTTGTAGCGCGGATGGCGATGGTCAAAGTGGTATCTGTGACCTTCGCTGGAATGAAAACGGTTTCTGGCGTACGGCCCTGGAAGTTAGCCGGAATGCCAAGATTCCAGTTCCGGTTTGCAGTTTGGCCCTGGGCTTCAAGATTCAATCCACCCCACACCAATCCGTTGTCCCAAGTGCCGGTATAGTACTTGCCGGTTACTCCACCAATGCCGAGCATCAGTCCCACGCGATAGTTTCCGTTCGGAACGTGGAACTTATAGACGATGTCGTCGCCCCACGTATATTTGTAAGTTTGGAAAACTGACGCATCTGGGACATTGCCCCACGCATTGACGGGATAGCTGTCATTTACATCCGCATAGCCGCCGGTTTCAAATCCTAGATCCGGTAGCCATAGGTTGCCGGATTCATCCTGCCCGCCGGTAGAACTGCCCGAGTCTATTCGGATAGGTCCAGCGGGAATCAGATTGAGCTGGACGGATGTGGATGCCGTCGGGTCTGCGGAGCTGGTAGCGGTAACCTCTGCCTGCAATACGCCGTTGACGCTCGAAGGAGGTGTGTAAGTGCCGTCGTCCGCGATTGTGCCCGCTCCCTCGCTGGGAGTTATCGACCAGGTCACACTCTGATTCGACGTTCCGTTGACCCAATAAGGTAATTTGAACGGTTGTGTTCCGGCCTGAACGGTGACGACCGGATCGGGCGTTCCGATTGTAACTGGCTGAATCGCGACGGGGATCCGAACGCTGTTGTTAGCATTAGCTGCATCCGTAATAGTCAGGAGTGCATAGTTTGCGGGAGCCTGATAGGGGTTATTGGGGTTGACCGCGTTTGATGATTGCGAGAGGACAAAAGCCGATTCGTCGACGGCTTCGAAGTTACTCCAGGTAATGCCGGCGATTGAGGAAAGCTGCTGAACAACCGAAGGATTTTCCGTCACATCGCTGCCAAATGTAATCTGACCCTGCATGCCGACATCGGCGAGAAACAAACCGTACCTCTTCATCGCCATGAGGACGATCTGAGC
>JAFARV010000907.1 GCA_019245255.1 Acidobacteriaceae bacterium
GATCGCGTCGATGTTAGGCTCAATCGGGTCCAGCCACGGCGGCACAAACAATCGCGATGCCCGCTCGCCTTGCTGATGCACGTCATACAGGATCTCCGGCAGAACTCTGTTATAAAGCCTGACCACATTCCGGGTCTCAGCCTGGGAAAACGTGTACCAGTCGCGGTTATCGTCATGGCCCACATAGTGGTGGTACAGTTCCGGCGGCGAAGTCCCCTCAAAAGGTGTGTTCAACGTTTTTCGATACCAGCGCGTCACGATGTCCACGCCATCCGGGTTGATGGAAGGCAGCAACACAACGATGGTGTTCTTACGAATGAAGTTGAATTTCGGAGATGTGTCGGTCAACAGTTTGTACGCGAACTGCACGGCCGTGTGTGTAGACGCCACTTCCGTCGCGTGGATCGAGCACGTGATGAAAACAACATTCTTCGCTTCCGCAAACAGCTTCTCGGCTTCCGCGGGGCTTGTAATGCGAGGGTCGGCTAGTCGCCGTTGTATCTCCCAGTAATGATCAAGATGTTTGATCGTCTCGGGTTCGCTGATCACAGCGGCAATGAACGGCCGGCCCTCCGTTGATTTCCCGATATCCTCCACCCGAATTTCCGGACTTGCTTTCTGGAGTTCGTAAAAGTAAGCGACAACTCGACTCCAGTCCAGCAACTCACGATCGACTCCAATCTTGTGATGGAAATAGGTCTCCGGCGCCGGAACAGTCGCGCCAGGGAGGCCAACGGGAGCCAACAGAAAAACGCTCGTAAGCGCCAATGCTCTGAAATTGCGCGGTTCGATCATCAGAATTGTCGATTCAGTCATCTTAAAGTGCCAATCCCTATTATTCCTATTGACAACTAGAGATCCCAGGTTTTACTCTTCTCGGTAAGTCTATCGTATCGATCGACTAACTATACTTTCGTCGGAGTGTTACTCAGATTATGAAACTCAAAGGCGCAGCCTATGCCCGTTCGCGGGCCTGGCTCTCGACTCCTCGCATCCTCGCTCTTGCCGGACTAATCTGCTGTTGCGCTCCCCTCGCCGTTACGCAGACCACCGCTGGCGGAAGCATCCGTGGCCACGTGTCGGATGCGACGCAGGCACCTGTTTCGGACGTGGTCATTTTCGCGCAGAGTCCTGATGTGGGAGGCGTTTTCCGCGGCCTGACCGATGAACATGGCGATTACGTCCTGAACGACATTCCACCCGCGAATGATTACTCGATCACGGGTGAGAAGCAAGGCTTTGAACGTCTGAAACAGGACAACATCGTCGTCCGTGCGGGAGCAAACGCCACTGCCGATCTAATCTTGCAAGTCGGAGCGGTTTCGCAGACGGTGCAGGTGAACGCTGATGCCAACCTGGTCGATCTCGTGAGTTCGGAACAAACCGCAGATATTTCCGGCGAGACGATGCGCGCCGTGCCGCTGACAAACCGGCGCGAATGGTCAGACTTTCTGCAGCTCACACCGGGTGTCACGAGCGCTTCGAGCGACGCTTATGGAGGCCAGACTTACTTCGTTAGAGGCAGTGAGAACGAAAACATGGCGACGCTGCTTGACGGCGCCGACATTGGGGCATTCCTGCAGAATTGGCCGTCCAATTACATCAGCATCAGCACCGCGTCTCTAGCCGATATTCAGATCAAAACAGGCGGAGCAGACGCATCTTCACCTGCAGCTATGGGCTCGGTGATTAACATCGCCTCGCCTACGGGAAGCGATCAGTTCCACGGTTCGCTGGCCCTGTTGGTCACTCCTTTAAGCTGGAACTCCAACAATACGCCTGGCGGTGTGAGTGCGGCCTCCAGCGGGCTGCAGCCTGATTTCTCGCTGGGAGGGCCAATCAAGCGCAAGAAGGCATGGTTCTTCGTATCTGGCCGTTATATCAATCGCGACGATGGCATCAGCCGCACACCTAGTCAGCTCTCCCAATTGACGGCCCTTGACCCATCCTTCAAACCATTCTCGAATCAAGCGCGCGGGTTCGTATTCCTGAACAATGCAACGGTTGACCTCTCCGATAAGCACCGGCTATTCTTCCTGACCCAGTACGACAGCCGCACTCAGGGTGGAAACTTTCAGTATTACGCAGGAAACTACGCACCGAGTCAATACGGCGGCGGAGCGTACGCCGTCCGCCTCACATCCACTTGGTCACCACGCCTCGTCACCCGATTTCTGGTTTCATACAACAACAAAGGCGCAAACACCAGTCTAGGGGCGATTGGCGGGGTCCCCAATGTGCCTGAAGTCGACGTCTACAGCTCTGTCAGCAAATCCAGCGGGAAACTCGTCGGCAACGGCCTGATTGCTACGTTAGGTTCGCTCTCCACCCGTGCAGTAGAGCCGTCGCACAAGACCACCATTAGCGGCGACCTTACGTACGAAAGCCCTGCCTTTCTGGGATCGCACGAGATCGGCTCGGGTTTCTATCTGCAGCCGCGTGCCGAGGCCAAGCAGACCACCTATTATTCGAATCCCAGCGGCATCAACCTCATCTCGGAGGTTTTGGTGAATCCTAACAATCCTTCCGGGGGTGTAGTGCCGTTCATGCAACAGACTGTGGGTGCGAGCCACGTGGTGACAAGCGATGTGGGCGCGAACGATTACGCCGGGTACTTGCAGGACCGCTGGCGGCCCACTTCCCGCCTGACCATTAACGCCGGCCTGCGCGCGGACTACATCTCCGGTGAAGATTTGCTCTTCCACGTAACAACTGAGAAATCGTGGAACTACGCCCCGCGGATCGGAGGCGCGTACGTGCTGACGAAAAATCAGAAGAACGTCATTCGCGCCAACTGGGCTCGTATCAGTGATATTCCAAATTCGGCCTACTTCGGCACTGCAGGCAACGAACAAACCTCCATCACCAACGCCTACTCGCTCGCGCTCAATGGAAATTTCAACACCATTTTCACTACGCCAGCCAGCACAGCGGCCTCGGCGAATGTTTTTGCTCCGCACCGGCATCAAGGCTACGTACAGGAGTGGCTTGTTGGCTACAAAACCCAACTGCCTGGAGATTTCATTCTCGACATCAGCTACGTCGATCGTGAATACCGCGACCGTCCTGCTGAAGTCGATATCAATGACATCTACAGGAATGGTGTTTGGCAGGGTTTAGTTGATCCCACGACGAACACCAAGTATCTGATCACCAACAATGTCTGGAACTGGCTCGTTTATCGGGGGATTGAAGTTACGGCGACGAAGCAGCTATCGAAATTCCAATTCATTTCCACTTATACGCATGAGTGGCAGCACATCGCGGGAACGTGGCAGCCTGATGATCCGGCCGCCATCCTGCAGCCCACGACTTTCGCCGACAACGCCGGTATCGGTTCTGTCCGGGGCTTCGAACCGAACAGTCTCACCGGTTCGGCCGACACACGTAACCGTATGTGGCAGCCTGACGAGTCTCGCAGTGCCATCTCATGGGACGCCCCGTGGCATCTTCGAGTCGCGACTAGCTTCACTGCGCAATCTGGCACGCCCACTGGACCCGTGACAACCAACCTTGCGGCGCCCAATCCGGCCTATGGACCGGCGACGTTGCGCATTGACGGCCGCCTGGTTTCAAACCCGCTTGCGACGACCTTCCGTTTCGCCTACGCCAATCGCGGCATCGGACAGCTCTGGTGCCCTTGGCTTCTTCAGTGGAACGGTTCCGTCGGACGCCAGTTCCGCCTCACCGAACGCCAGTCCGTCACAGGCTCGCTGGACGTTTTGAACATCGCCAACGGCGGCGCTGCGCAGCAGTTTGTCAGCGGCGCCAACCAAGTCAACAGCAAAAATTATGGCTTGCTGCAGAACGTGCAGCTGCCGCGCCAGGCACAGGTCACCTTGCGTTGGCAATTCTAAGGGAGATTCAGGAATGCAAAAACTTACTTTGATCCCACTGGCGCTGCTATTGAGCCGGGCTCTGTCGGCCGGCCCCGACTCCCACCAACTGACGCTGGAAGATTTAGTCTCCTTGGAGGCAATCACTGAAACGGCTCTATCGCCGGACGGCAAGACGATCGCCACCGTCCGCTCCGGTCAAAT
>JAFARV010000991.1 GCA_019245255.1 Acidobacteriaceae bacterium
TGGTCGGGGACCACAGTACTCGGCTATCATCCGGCGCCGGGAATTAATCACTGGCCTATGCCGGCGCAGGGAGCCCTTTCTCACATTCCAGCCTCGACACTGCGTTATCCCACCGTCGGCAGCTACCGTCCAAGCACGTCACTTTCACGGCCGACGATTACGACTGTTCCACGTACGACATCTCCGGTGGTCGTCGCCCATCCTGCGGTGCACGTCGGCGTGGGCCGTAGGTAAGCCGCACGGGCATTCGATCTCCACGGACTAATCCGTCGGAGCATAATACCCGGATCTCCAGCGCGCTTTCAGCCCTGACAACCCGTCAGGAGCCTCCAGCGTCACTTTTACCTTCCGAAACTTCCCGTCGCGAGTCGAATTCGACGGTGAATACGCAAGTATGTATTCATTGCGGAGTTCAACCCCCACTCTCCTGGCGATACTGGGCAGCGCACTCAAGGTGCGCGCCGGAAACACTCGTCCTCCTGTCTGATCGGCAATTTCCGCGAGTAAAGCGGGCCCGGACACCTCTGCAGCACTCAATCCGGGGA
Organism: Acidobacteriaceae bacterium; assembly: GCA_019245255.1. Taxonomy (GTDB): domain Bacteria; phylum Acidobacteriota; class Terriglobia; order Bryobacterales; family Bryobacteraceae; genus Bog-105. Next base: position 546 of record JAFARV010000991.1, read on the forward strand.
ATAGAACGGGTTCGAATACACCCATGCAATAGATTTGGACGTCGGCTTCGCGCACCACTTGCTTGATTTCATCGCCGGTGTATTGGCTGTTATTGTCGCCGCCATCGGAAAGGATGAGCAGCGCCTTGCGCGGATTCTTCGCAAGCTTCATCTGACTCAAGCCGAGGTGCACCGCATCAAGTAGCGCTGTGAGTCCCGCCGACTGCACCGAATTCAATTTCTCGGTGATCGCGTTCGGGTCTTTTGTGAAGCCAACCTCAACCTGAGCTTTGTCGCTGAATTCAATCAGGAAAGCCTCATCCTGAGGATTCATGGTCTTCATAAATTCAGCAACGGCGCTGCGTGAGATTTCAAGCTTTCTTCCCATGCTGCCGCTGACGTCAATTAATAGTCCGATTGACAGCGGCGCATCTTCGGCTGCAAATTGACTGATTCGCTGCTTAACTCCATCCTCAAAAAGCGAAAACCGATCTTTTTCGAGGTTCAGCACGAAATGGTTCGATGCGTCCGTAACGCTGACCGGAATCACGACGAGCGTGCTCTCGGCACGCAATCTGTACTCCGACTGCGGCAACGCCTGGCGTGGGAGTATCAAGCCCACGAACAGCGCGGCTAAGCTCAGGAGCAGACGATGATGCAAAGGGCCCCCTTGAGTTCGAGTTGAGTCTAGCAATTTTTTTCGACGCAGCGTTGGTTTGGGCCCCGTAACGAGCCGCGACAAGTCCGGCCTCGAACGCCGAACAATCTCACGCCTACAAACGTATGTAAGTATGTATGTCTATGGCGAATACGACCAGTTCTCCTCTCGCGCAGATCCACGATCTTCTCGCGAGAAAGCGCTACCAGGTAACTGAGCTAGACACAAGCGTCCTGAAGATTCAGGATCTCGAGAGTGGAATCTCGCTCCGCGCCGTATTGGAAGGAGACATCCTCTTCCTCTCGCTGATCTGCATGGTAGTTCCACGCTCGAGCATTACTTCCGGGCTGATGCATAAGATGCTCGCTGCGGATAACGGCATCTCGACATCGCATTTTCAGCTTTACGATACAGGTAATGAGCAGATTGCGGTTACCCTGAACAACTTCTGCAAGCTCCAGGAGTTGGGACCTGATGACGAAGACGATATCCTTTCCTGCGTGGGCTTTCTGCTGGCCGATGTCGTGCATGCAAAGGACTTGATCGGGGCCGATTTGCAGGCCGGCTGAAAGCGTTGAGAAAAGGGCACATCAATGGGATTTTTTTCAGACATTTTCAATCGAGCCGGCCGTGTCGCGCGTGGGCAGGCGAACCAAGGAATGAACGCGATAGAGGACGCGACGTTCGAAACGACCGTGCGCCAAACCGTTGCGGACATGAAGACGGAGTTGAATAATGTGGTCCGCGCCTCCGCCGCGGCTATGAGCAACTACAACGCTCTCGATGCCGAGTATCAGAAGTACGTCCGGCAGTCCCAGGACTGGAAGACTCGCGCCGGGCAGGCGTTGGATGCTGGAAACGAGGATCTCGCGAAGAAGGCACTTGCCAAAAAAGCGGAAGCGGACAAGCAGGTTGCCTCATTGCAGACGGCGGTCGAATCAGCCCGCAAGGCAAGCGACTCACTAAAGACGCAGGTCGTAGATTTGAAGCACAAGATCGAAGAGGGCGAGCGAACCGCCACAACGCTGGTGGCTCGCAAGAACGCCGCGACGGCGCAGAGAAAGGT
>JAFARV010000025.1 GCA_019245255.1 Acidobacteriaceae bacterium
CTGAATAAGACGGCGGCTGTTTTGCGAGCCATTGCCCGGCTGTACCTCATCGGGATTGTAATTGAATGTAAGATGGATTCCCCGGCTGCCGGCATACGCAGCCTCCACCATGTCATTCGATCCTACCTGACGCTCGACATCAAAGTTCCACGATTCCATGTAGGGGGTCAGATTGGACATCTGGTGGCCGATAATCGCCGGAGCATAAGCGTTCAGCAACGCAGTGTTTGTGGTAATGTTCGGGCCGGGCGTAACAACTCCCATCGGAAATGGATTGCTCAAGGGCGGCAGACAGTTGGTCTGCAGTGTTGCGGTGCACGCAATGCCGTAATATCCCCCGTATGCAGCAGCCAGCGGGAACGTCGCAGGACTGTTGAACGTTTGAGAAACCGTGAACGGCGGCTGCTGCCCGAGTTCATCCGAGGCGGAGAATGGATCTGGGAAGTAGACAATGCCATAGCCGCCTCGGATGACCGTCGTGCCCTTTCCGGTCACGTCGTAGGCGAACCCGATGCGTGGGCCCAGATCACCATAACGAGTCTGGATCCCGGCGCTTGGTCCAACTCCGTTCTGTCCGGCGTACACGTAGCTCAATGTAGCCCAGTCAAAGTTCGCCAGGCGATTACGAATCTCTGTATCCGGTGTAAAGACGTCATAGCGCAACCCGAGATTTACCGTTAATCGCGGATTCAGCTTCCAGTCGTCCTGAAAATAACCCGCCCACTCCCCGTTCGTAATATAGTATGGCTGCTGTAAGTAGTTTCTACTTCCACTGGTCGGATATCCGAGTAAGAGCGTTGCCAGGCCGGCTCCGTTCGGCCCTGTCGTCTTGCCCGAGGGATCCTGTGGATTATTCGTAAAATTGTCGCCAAAGGTCAGCTGTCCGCGAGTCGTTGTGTTAGTAAATGGTGAGGCGAGCTCACGAATGTAGCGGAATCCGAACTTCATCGAGTGACTGCCTTTGGTCCAGGACACCTCATCCTCAAGCTGAATGTTAGTCTGCCTGGGATTTGCCGGCAAGAACGCCTGGCCTCCCTGCAAACACGTGAATTCAGGCGGGGGTCCGCCGCACCCGCCCCCAATCTGAATATTTGGCAAGCCAGTCGCATATTGCGAGACGTTAAGGCCCAGGATGCCGAGCGATGTTGCCGACTTGTGCCCGTAGTCTGACTGCGATGTAAAGGGATTTGTACGCGAGTACCCCGTCCGAAATTCGTTGACCAAAGTCGGACTGAACACATGAGTTTCATTGAAGGCAGCGCCTTGCGCAGCGAGCACGGTGTGCTGGGTGCCGGCAACATACGGTCCAAGATCGAATTGCGAAGCCGCAGCGGAGGACGGCGGGAGGCAGCACTGACCTTGCCCTCCAACCAGTGGGTTGGGCGCGTCCTGAATAAACTGCTCGAAACTGTAACGGAAGAACGAGGAATCCTTATCGCTGATCCGGTAATCGAGCCGTGAGTTACCACCATTGTCGTCGATTACCTGGTTAGCAGCAGACGTGTAGTTGTTGAAGCTGCTGTTTGGATTTTGCGGCAGGGGATAAATGCTCGCCAACCGCAATCCCACCGGGTCTAATTCGCTAGCCGGAATGACGTTATTCGTGTAGGGACTACGCACGATCTTACCGCTTGCATTGAGCCGCGTTGTGTATGGATCGTAAATAGTGATGAGCTGTCCTGCCGCATTACGATAATTACTGAAATCGCCGACTCGTTCCTGTGCCGTGGGCACGCTATTGAGATTGACAATACCCTTGAGCGATCGTTGGCCGTAATAGTCGGTGAAGAAGAATAACTTGTCGCGCAGAATTCTTCCGCCCAGTGCGCCTCCGAACTGATTCCTCCTATATTCCGGCTGCACTTGCGGAGAAGGGTTGAAGTAATTGCGCGCGTCCAGATAGCTATTGCGCAGGTACTCAAACGCCTCCCCGTGGAATGCGTTTGAGCCGGAGCGCGTGGAAACGGAGACGACGCCTGCCCCTCTACCGAACTCGGCAGAGAATGTTCCGGTCAGAACTTTAAACTCGCCGATGGATTCTACTGACGGCTGGACCATGACGGTATTGAACGTCCACTCGTTATCATCTATGCCATCCACCAGCCAGCCATTGGTATTGGCTTGACTGCCAAGCGCATTGAAGTCTGAAGCGGCGCGCGGATTGAATGAACTCGAGCCGGACAGATTCTCGCCCGGCTGGCCCGCGGTTACACCCGGTACAAGATCAACCAGTTGAGCGAAGTTGCGGCCGTTCAAAGGCAGGTCCTGGACCTGGCGCTGCGATACGACCTCGCCCAACTCTGCACTCTCCGACCGCACCAGCGGAGCTGCCGCGGTGACTTCGAGCACCTGGTTCACTTGTCCGACCTCGAGTGTTACATCCACCCTCTGCTTTTGATCAACGTCGATCGTGATGTTCTGCGAGACCGCGCGCTTAAAGCCCTCTTTTTCGACCGTAACAGTGTAGGTACCCGGGATCAGAAACGGATGACTGTAGTCCCCGTTCTGATCCGTCTGATCTTCCACTATCGTTCCCTTTCCGACATCAGTGATGATGATTTTCGCGCCCGCGATTCCCGCGCCTGACGGATCGTGGACGGAACCGAGGATCGTCCCCGTGGTCACCTGTGCCGGTACTGAAATGACAAGCATGGCTATCATGCACGCAGCCGCACCAAATAATTTCCGAACCATAAACTGTCCTCCGTCCAACTGGCTGCTAATTGTATGTCAACCGAGTTCAGAGGGTCTGCTCGTCCGAACATTTCGTCCGAGTCACCTGGATGGCCTCGTAGCGTAGCCTAGGAAGTACCGAGCACAATGGCGCAATCTCCTATCACGCCTCGCGGTGAAGACTTCGCCGCGTGGTATCAAGACGTGGTTATTCAGGGCGACATGGCAGAACCCGCTGAAATCGTAAAGGGCTGCATGGTCATTAAGCCGAACGGTTACGCAGTTTGGGAACTGCTGCAGCGTGAGTTCGACGATCGATTTAAAGCAACCGGCCACCAGAACATCTATTTGCCCTTGCTGATTCCGCAATCGTTTTTGCAAAAAGAAGCTGAACACGTTGAAGGATTTTCCCCTGAGCTCGCCGTAGTCACGATCGCCGGTGGTAAGCCGCTCGAGGAACCATATGTTATTCGACCTACCTCAGAGACCATCGTCGGCCACTTCTTCGCAAAGTGGATCCAAAGCTGGCGCGACCTGCCGTTGCTTCTTAATCAGTGGGCGAATGTCATGCGTTGGGAGCTGCGAACTCGACTTTTTCTGCGCACGACGGAGTTTCTGTGGCAGGAAGGTCATACCGCACATGCCACTCACGACGACGCTCTCGATGAGGTGCTTCGTATCCTCGACATCTACGCCGATGTCGCTGAGAACGTCATGGCTATGCCTGTCATCAAAGGTCGAAAAACGCAATCGGAAAAGTTTGCAGGGGCAGTTAGCAGCTTCGCCATTGAAGCCATGATGCAGAGTGGGCTTGCCTTGCAGGCAGGAACGAGCCATGACTTGGGCCAGAACTTTGGAAGGGCGTTCAACGTTCAGTTTCAAACGAGTGAGGGAACGCTCGACTACGTTTGGCAGACGAGTTGGGGCGTCAGCACGCGCCTTATCGGAGGATTGGTGATGTCTCACTCGGATGACAAAGGCCTTGTTCTTCCGCCGAAACTCGCGCCGATCAAGGCTGTATTGGTTCCGATCTATCGCAAGGACGAAGAGAAAGCACAGGTTCTCGAAACAGCGCACCGCATCGCAAAGGAAGTAGGAGCGAAAGTGGACGACAGGGAAGGACAGACGCCCGGCGCCAAGTTCTTTCATTGGGAGCGGCGTGGGGTGCCTGTGGTCCTAGAATTGGGGCCGCGCGATGTTGCCTCAGGCAAAATCGTCTTGAAGCGCCGCGATACCGGCAGCAAGGAACCCGTTCCACAATCGGAGATCAATTGCATGCTGAATGACACGCTCGACCGAATGCAGACCGATCTCTACAAAAAAGCCAAAGATCAGCTAAAATCGCGAACCGTACTCGCGAATTCAATCGAAGAAGTGGAAGGAATTCTGAACGAGGTTACTGCTGAGAAGGGTAACGGTAAGTTCGTGATGGCTCACGTGAAGGATGATCCTGCATGCGACGCGCGAATGAAAGAGTTCAAGGCGACAATTCGTTGCATTCCTACGCAGGATGAATATGACGGCCCAGGAAAATGCATTGTCACGGGTGAGAACGTGGACAGGCGCGTGGTGATCGCTAAGGCGTACTAACTTTCCGGAGTAATCACGTGAACCGCATCGTGACCGGCGGACAACTTGGCCATCCGCAGTTAGCGGATTTCCTTCAACTCCTCTAGATACTCGCCAGCCGCCTGGTCTTCGGGATGACTCGCCAGAATCTTCGCGAGCTGATCCAATGCCGCTTGTTTTTTGCCGGACCGCATCAGTGCGTGCGCCAGGTTGAATCTGGCATTTGCGAAATCCGGGTTCATTGAAATGGCGTCCCGGAATTGCTGTACCGCCTCGGCTGTGCGCCCGGAAGCTTCGAGTGCCGAACCATACAAGTTGTGCGCGATTGCATCGTCGGGACGGAGAGCCACTGCGCGTTCGAGCGGCGCAATGGCCTGCTGAGTCTCCAGACGCGACAAAGCAACGGCCCCCAGCGTCACGTCGGCGTCATAGCTGTCGGGATATTTCTCCAATTGGTGTCGCGCCCATGCTTCCGCGTACGTACGGCGGGCATCGCGGCCATGTTCCGGCAAGACTTCGAGCCATAGGTGACCCATCTCGTCAGTGGCATTATTGCCGCCCCGAACTCGTTTCGGAGGGTGGCTCGGATTGCGTGGATTTGCGGCTGAGTTGTCGTACTCATAGCGCATAGTCACAACCGTGCCGGCCGCCAGATGCAGCGGACTCCGGTACCGATATACCGCTTGCCAGCTTTGGTCCCAATCGGGAATCCGAATCAGCCACTGCCGAGTCCCAGTCGGCAAAGTGGCCCAGGCGTCGAGAAGCTTGCCCAAGTAGTGCGCATGTGGGTAGACGGCGATGACTTCGGTATCAATCGGTAGTCGCATACTGTCCGAAACAACAAAGCGGCGATCGCCGGCCCGGATGTCGAGAGCTCCGTCGTGTTCCAGCTCGAGCAAATAGGGGAAGCGCGTCGGCGCTTCATCCGTGAAGTAAAGACCGACAATGGGCTGCTCGAGGACGGCCTTTCCGGATGGCTGTATGTGGACGTTGAGAATGAGGTCGTTCCCCGGATCGAGGCGCCATGCCATGCCTGGCGGTTCGCTGAACGGAATCGTGCCGGGTTTCCAAAACAACGGATGGCCATCGATATCCATTGGACTGCCGAGCACAGCCACATCCATTCCAGGAAATCCCGAACCCGGAGTGCGCTCGCGCGACTCCTCTGAGCCCAGACGGTCGATGATCATGTTGGCGTGATGGACGATTTTGGGGTTTGACGGTCGGATGTCGATCGCACGGACGTACCGCGTTCGGGTCACAGGCGGCTTTAGAATGAAATTCCAGAACACGTCCGTGCCGTCGACAGGAACTTGAAACGGCTGGGCAGCTTTGACAATAAGATCCGGCGGACCGAGCCGCCACCGTTCCATATACGACGGTGCGACGGGCTCTGCTTCGGGTGGACCCTCGGGCGCTCCGGCTAGCACCCAGCTCGCGATGCATTGGATCTGCGCCTCGGTCAGCCGGAGCTCGTCGGCGAACTCGCCGTAGCCGTGTTCCGGAAGCCAGGGTGGCATAAAACGGCGCCGCGTCACATCAGCAATCTGCTGGGCATGCTTGCGAATCTCTTCATACGAAGTGAGCGGGAACGGTCCCGGTCCTCCGGAGTAATGGCACGCCGAGCACTTGCTGTATATGATCGGAGCAATGTCGCGGGCAAAGTTCGGGCTAGTGGGCGAACTTGCTCGCAACGCAAAAACGGCAAGCCCTGCGACCAGGAAGGACTTCACTTCACGTCCGCGAGATAGCAGCCGACCGCTCGAGTTCGTGCTTGAGACACCGGCCTGCCTTCGAGCGTCGCACCAATCGCCGCTTCTAAATCGTGTGTCTGCGCCGAACGTGACTTGCCGAAATCAACCCACCGGTCGTCGATACGCCCCGAGTATTTGAGCTGTCCCCGCTCGTCGAAAACAGCTGCCTGGGGAGTAACCGTTGCTGCCGCGAGACCGGCCAGTTCGTGTGCGGGGTCCAACAGCGGAATGCCCGGGAATCGGTACTCGGCGATGTGTTGATTGATTTGCACTGCTGTTTCCGATCTGTCCGAGTACACCAGCCAGAAGTCTACCGGCTTACTTGAGAACTCAGTGGCAATGCGCTGCAGTTCCGGAGCATAGCGGTTTGAGATGGGGCAGTCAGTTCGCAGGAAGATGAACACGCGTGCTTTCGCCACAGTCTCGAATGGTCGATGCTGCGTACCGTGGGTATCAACGAAATTTTGCGAAAACGCAGCGGTCGCAAACGCTACGACGGCTAAAACGCGAAAACAACCGCGCATATCCCGAGCGTAGCAACAGCGGTCGAGACCTCTACTCCCCCGCCCACTTGAAGTACAGCACGGCCAAGGGTGGCACGTTAACTGTTAACGAATAGTTGCGATCGTGCAACGGAATCGGAACCGTACGTACGCCACCGTAGTTTCCACGCCCGCTCCCGCCGTATTGCACGGCATCGGTATTCAGAAACTCTCGCCAAAAACCTCTTCGCGGAGCGCCGATTCGATAATTCTCTATTGGTACCGGGCTGAAGTGACACACCACTATGATTTGTTGATCCTCATTGCCGCCTTTTCGCAAGAACACTACGATGTCTTTGTCCGCGTCGTGGAAATCGATCCATTCAAAACAACCTGGCGAGTATTCACACGTATAAAGAGCGGGTTCCCGCCGGTAAATTCCGTTCAGTTCACCAACTAAGAGGCGTACGCTCGAATGCTCGGGCCGTTCCAGAAGAGGCCACTCGAGATTTCCTTCGTGCGACCATTCTGACCACTGCGCGAACTCAGCGCCCATGAACA
>JAFARV010000029.1 GCA_019245255.1 Acidobacteriaceae bacterium
AATCGCTCGCGTAAATGCCTCATCTGCTTTAGCATTGTCGTTCAGCTGCCGGTATGCGGACCCCAGGTTCGCTAAGGCACGAGGGTCCCGGCTGTTAAGCTGTGCCGCTTTTTGAAAGTTAGGCAGAGCTTCCGAATATCTGCCGAGATAGAAGAACGCGGTCCCAAGGCTTGTGTACGCCTCGACCGAGGGTTGCCGCGCAATCGACCGCTGGTATTCCGGAATACTTTGCTCCCACTTCCCCTGCCGCATGTACACGCCTCCGATCCCGAGATAGGCGGACGCAGTATCGGGAGCGAGTTCAGCAACCTTCTGGAACTCTGTCAGAGCCTGGTCGCCCATGCCGACGCGGAAATACGCTCGGGCCAGTTGCTCATGGTTGTACCAGTAGTACGGGTTCAGTTTGACCGCGTTTTGAAGAGCATCAAGAGCAGCCTTGGTCTGCCCCATGTGGAGATAGACCCGCCCCAACCTGACGTACGCGTCGTCGGAGTTCGGCTCGACCTGCAACGCCCGCTGAATCTCTGCGATCGCCTGCTGATTCTTTCCGGTTTGCGCATACACGCTCCCGGCCGCGAGGTGCACTTCCGGCAGCGAACTGTTTTGTGACGCTCGTCGTGCTGCATCGAGCGCCCTCTCCAGATCGATGCTTTCCTGATTCAGTCGATAGAGATTTACGCTGGCGTCTGCGATACCAGTCCATGCCAACGCAAACGAACTATCCTTGGCGACGGCCTGTTCGAACGAGGCGAGTGCCTCTTTGGCCGCGGCTTCGTTATTGCGCTTGTTCTTGAGCGCGTCGCGGCCGCGGAGATACAGATCGTACGCCTCCATGTTGCCGGTGGGCGGCCGGATCGCTTTACCGGCAGCATCCATGCGGGAGGTCAAGTGCATGGCTTCGAAAAGCTGTCTCGCCAGATCGTCTTCGAGAGAAAGCAGTTCGGTTGAAGATCCGCCCGTACTCCCGGTCCAAACGTTGGCGTGCTTAGAGACGTCGTACAAAGCAAGCCGGGCGCGAATCCTGCCGACCTCCTCCAACACCTCGCCGCGCAGCAGCAGATTGGCTCCAAGCTTCCTTGCGATTTCGTCGTTGGATCGGCTGAGATCGGCCCTGTCGACCGCGCCAGGCGAAATCGCGTGCACGTCTCTGGCAGAGAACAGGTGGGAGGAAATCGATTCTCGAATTCCGTCGGCGGCATACTTGGCTTCCGTCGACCCGCCCGACGTGGAAAGCGGCAGAACTGCTACATAGGGCTCGACAGGAGAAGGAATGGCGTCGGCCTTCGGCCGCAAAAACCAGACTGTAGCTCCGGCCATGGCAGCCAGAATAACCGCCACTATGGCGCCGAGCCGTAGTGGCTTGGCGCGAGCGTCGAGTCGCGCGATCGTGCTTGCAAACTGTGATGGAGCAGCAAAACTCGTGATCTGGCGAAGATCCGCCAACACCTCCGTCGCACTCGCGTAGCGGCGTTCAGGCTCCCTCTCGAGACACCGGGCGACGATCCTGCTCAACGCCGCTGGGAGGCTGGGATCACTGGCGCTCAGCGGCCGCGCACGGTCCCGGGTGCGCGCAACCAGTCGAGCCATCACGGAGTCTCCCGGGAAGGGAAGTGCGCCGGTGAGCATCTCGTGAAAGACAATGCCCGCCGCGAACAGGTCGGAACGAAGATCCACTCGTTCACCTCTTGCCTGCTCGGGCGACATATAGTCTGGTGTTCCAAGTAAGCCGCCAACCATGGAGGCTGCCGGCGCCTCGTACAGGCGTGCCAAGCCAAAATCGAGAATCCGGATTTCGTTTCGGCCGTTAACCAGAATGTTCTGTGGTTTCAGGTCCCGGTGAATCACCTCCTCAGCGTGGGCGCTGGCGAGTGCTTCACAGATTTGGATCATTATCGGAACCGCCGCCTGCGGCGCCAATTTTCCCTCACGTATCAGCCGGGAATGGAGATCCTCGCCCTCGAAGTACTCCATAGTGATGAATCGAAGGTCAACGTCGACACCGAAGTCGAAGATCCGAATCACGTTCTTGTGCGTGATCTGCCGGGCCAGCAAAATTTCCTGCTTGAAGCGCCGTACGATGGCGGGGTCCGACGCCAAGTCAGGGCGGATTGTCTTGAGTGCGACGACCCGCTCCAGGTGCCGGTCAATGACCTTATACACGCATCCCATGCCGCCGCGTCCGATCGCTTCGAGGATCTGATAGCGCTGGCATACAACATCGCCGGGTGCGAGCGTGTCCCCTGCCGCAGGGGTTGCCGCGACTGGCCTGGGGGCACCGAAACGCGGCGGATCAACGATTGTACGCTCTTCAAATACTATGGTTTCGCCGCTTACCTGGCTGCTGCAGCGTTCGCACAGAACAGCCCCGTCTGGGTTCTGGGCATGGCACGCAGGACAAATAAGCACGACCGTACAGACCGTTCGAACGCCAACTGTTGGTTTCGAACCACTCTATCAAGTTGAAGTTAACGTGTCATTTTGCGGCTTTCCGAACTGTCCAGGGATGGGCGGGTTCGGTCGGTTTGCAAACCACGTTGCATTTTACAGACCTTGTTCCTGGGGCAGTTTTCGTTGATGCTCTTGATGCTAATCTTTAAGCATCATGGGCATCCGGACCACCATAACACTCGATGAAGACGTGGTCGAACGCGTAAAGCAGGAGAGCCGGTCGCGCGGCGTATCTTTTCGCGAGACGTTGAACGATCTGCTGCGTCTGGCTCTGACGCAGCGCGACAGCAGACCACGCCGCCGTAAGCTTCGGATTGAAGCCTTTCATATGGGACATCGCGGGGGCCTAAACTATGACGATCTCGAATCGTTACTCGAATACGGAGAGGGGCCCGCGCATCGATGACGATGATCGACGCGAATTTGCTTCTGTACGCGTACAATGCGGATGCGCCGCAACATAGCAGGGCTGTCCAGTGGCTGACGGATCTGTTCGATAGCGATGACATAATCGGACTTGCCTGGACAACCATCTGGGCGTTTGTTCGAATATGTACAAACCCGAGGATCTGGGACAATCCGTTGGCGATGAAGGATGCTCTCGGCATCGTGACGCGATGGCTGGCAACGCCTGACGTTGTCATTGTTCAGCCGGGCCCGCGGCATTGGGACATTCTTCAACAGGTGATCTTGGAAAATAGCGTGAGTGGGCCTCTGGTTACCGATGCCGTGCTCGCGGCTCTCGCCATGGAGCATGGGGCGCTCCTTGCCTCCACTGACCAGGACTTCAGCCGCTTCGACAAACTCCGCTGGACCAATCCTCTGAAGTCTTAGCAGACCGATTTTCCCTTTATGCCTCGTTATGCTTCAGTCGATATCGGCAGCAACTCCGTCAGGATGATGGCGGCGGAGACGAATGGCGGGGAGACGAAGATTCTCGCCCAGGACCGACAGGTGACGAGGCTGGGGGAAAGCGTTTTTCAGACCGGGCGTATCAGTTCTGAGGCGCTGGACTTCCTGTGCGCAGTTCTGAGTAAGATGTCCGCGACGTACTCGCGCTTTTCGGTGGTGGCAGTTCGGGCCGTTGCGACGAGCGCCGTACGCGACGCGGGCAATCAGGAAGAGTTTCTCGAGCGTACTAGTGCGGCGCTCGGTACGAACGTAGAGATCATCTCGGGGGCGGAAGAGGCAAGACTGATTCATCTTGGCGTCGAAGCACGATGGCCGCGAGCGAAGGAACGCATCCTGATTATCGATGTCGGTGGCGGCAGCGCTGAGCTGATTGTCAGCCATTCCGGACAATTGATCGACTCGGTCTCGAAACCTCTTGGGGCAGTCAGATTGACATCGATGTTCCTGAAATCCGACCCGCCGCGGGGGGAAGAACTTCACCGCATGGACGCCTACATCGACGAGAAACTCGGCCCCTTTCAAAAACTACATGGGACGGAGAAATTCGCGCGCACCATCGTAACCTCCGCAACCGCGGGCGCGATCGTCGCCGCAGCGAATGGCATTCCACGAGGTAAGCGCGACGAGGCGGACCGGATGGCCGCAAAGGCGTCTCAAGTGAAGGAGCTTTATCTAACGCTAGCTAGAAGCGCGGTCGCGGAAAGACGAAAGATCACGGGCATCGGTCCGAGACGGGCCGAGATTGTGGTCGCCGGCGCAGCTGTATTCCTGCGAACGATGCAGTTATTCGATATTAAATCCCTGTATTATTCCGTTGCGGGTGTGCGCGACGGCATCATTGCGGATTTGGCCGCGCGTGGCGTCGGGCGCGAATTATCGCAGCTCTCGAAGGATCAGCGCGCGGTGGTGGAGGCGATGGCTCGTAAGTTTGCGGTAAATGTGAAACACGCACGGCATGTAGCCGCGATCGCACACCGCCTGTTCGAACTGCTGCAGCCTGTGCATATGCTGCCGTCCGAGGCCGGCAAGTTGATTGAGAGCGCCGGATACCTGCACGATATCGGACACTTTATCAGCGATACCAGCCACCACAAACACTCAGCGTACCTGGTTGCGAATTCCGACATGCCTGGATTCACAGACAAAGAAAGGCTTACCCTCGCTGCGCTGTGCCGCTTTCATCGGAAGTCGTTGCCACAGGCCCGCCATTCGCATTTTCAGGCTCTCGAGAGCGATTCTAAACGTGTAGTTCAGGGATTAGCTCCATTACTGCGGATTGCGGACTCGCTGGACCGTGGTCACGAACAGAAGGTGAAGGAAGTTAGTGTGAGCACCGCGGATTCGATACTTACTGTTCTCGCTCAGACGGACGAAGATGCGGATCTGGAAATCTGGGCCGCGAATGAAGCTGCAAAGAGCTTCCGCGACGTCTTTGGCATGGTACTTACTATCCAGCGCGCCCGCT
>JAFARV010000464.1 GCA_019245255.1 Acidobacteriaceae bacterium
AAAGACGTTTTGCGGTGACACGCTCCGGCATTCCGAAGAGTTCGAGGATTTGATCGACGTCGTGGATCAGCAGATCCAGTATCGCTCCGCCGCTGCGGTTCTCATCGATCAGCCAATCGCTCCAATCCGGCACGCCGCAGCTGCGGATGAAGGTTGCTGAGAGTATCTCTCGGTGTTCGTTTGATCGGGCGGCTTCCTTCAGATACTCGTATTCCGAAAAGAATCGCAGAACATGGCCGACCATCAGAGTGCGTCCTGAGTCATTCCGGGCCGCGATCATGCGGTCGCACTCGTTTTCGTTCAGCGCCATGGGCTTTTCACAAAAAACGTGTTTTCCTGCGGCGAGTGCTGCCATGACTACCGGCGCGTGCTGATCTGTGGGCAGACAGATATCAACTGCGTCGATTGTGGAATCGTCAATAAGCTCCTGCCATCGGTAGTATTTCCGGACTCGCGATAAATCGTAGGCGGGTTGCGGGCGCCCAAGGTTGCCGGTGGAGCTCGCCTTACGATCACCAGGAGTGCGGGTATAGGCAGCGACAACATTGACACCCGGCAGCTTGGAGTAGATACCGAGGTGCGTTTGCCCCATGAATCCGAGCCCTGCAACGCCAATATTCATTTTGATGTTTAACGCTTCGGTTGCGCTAACCCAAGTTCGTCACCAACGTCCTTCACGCACTGTGAAAAGATCCAGTCCAGTCCGGGTCCTTGCACAATGGTAGCCGGGTCATCCGGCCGGGGGGAAGGAAAGCCTAGCGGGGATTCGTCGCTGCGTAGCCTGTGGTGCGCTGGCGGGAAGGCTGGTCCTGTGCCGAAGCAACAGCGCTCAGCGTGAGGAGGATCTGATTGAGTTTCTCGTGAGAGCTCGCGGTAATCAGCACTTTCGCAGTCGGCTTGAGGGGGTTGACACGGAACGCCATATCGGAGGTATTGGGAGGATCACCGTTCGCATTTGAGGCTCTGGACTGCTTCGGCGTCGCGACGTGATAGCGTACCGGCAAATAAGATTTTTTCCTGCACGTAAGGCACACGTAGGGCCAGTAGCCGAGCCATGAAAGCACCTTATCCTTGCAGCCCCTGCGCTTGATTCGCCGTATGTTTTCGCTCTTACAATGTCGGCACTCGCTCACGCAGAACTAATCGGCGTGATAGGCCTGGAACTTTAGGGCTTTTGTGTAGGGCCGGGGCCTCGGTCAGCGTGCCATAGCCAAGGGGGTCAGACCCGCCCGGAACGGCGCTCTCCAGATCACTTTTCCTGATTTGTCATAGAAGTCGATTTCCGGATGATCGCCATTCATGCCGATCACACCGTAAACATTTCCGTCGCGGTCGACCAGAACAAATCGCTCCGCGGTGACTTCGCCGGGAGCCGTGCGAGTATGCGGGCGCGGAATGGGCGAGTTTGGGCCGAGCGCGTCCGGGGGTTCGACCTGCACCTGAGCATGCACCGGCCGGGTTGCAAAGATCGAATTCGAGGCGATGCCGCCCACAAAACCGGAGGCGATTGCTGCGAGCGTGGTCGCGAAAGCCATTCTGTTCATACGAAGGAGTCTCCCTCCTGCCAGGGCGTTCGACGTGTGTGTCGGGAAAACGTCACGTCGATGCAGCAGTCGCGCAGAACAGAACCGGCACTTGCTAACAGCAAACTTCAGAGATTTGGTTCTTTTCCGGCGGTCTGAGACACTCAGAGCATTCATGCTCGGATCCCGAATTCTGACGCACACCGTTGGTGCGACATCCCTGCTGGTCTTTTCGGCGGGCGTAGTTTCTCAGGCACAGCAGGCGACGAGTTCAGCGCCGTCGAGCTCATCGAAGATTCCGTATCCGCAGAAACTGACATATCGAATTGAATGGCGGTTGATCACTGCCGGGACGGCGAATCTGGATATAACGAGGGCGGGCGCAAACGCCTGGGAAATTAATCTCGGGCTCGAGAGCGCGGGCCTGGTAAACCGGCTTTATCACATCTCCGACCGTTATCGTGTGTTCACTGATGGCCGTTTCTGCGCATCGTCAGCAAATCTGGATGCGCAAGAAGGCAAGCGCCACATGATGACGCAACTTCAATTTGACAACGCACGGCACAAGGTGACATATGAAGAACGCGATCTGATCAAGAACAAGAGCGAGAAACGAGAACTGGACATCCCTCCCTGCACACACGACATCATGGGCGCATTAGCAGCGTTGAGCGAATTGGATCTCGAAGCGGGGAAAGCGGCGACCCTGCCGATCACGGACGGAAAGAAGCTGGTGCATGCACGTATCGAAGCTCAGGCTAAGGAGACGGTGCCGGCAATGGGCAAAAACTATCAGACGATCCGGTATGAGGCGTTCGTTTTCGACAACGTTCTCTATAAACGCAAGGGGAGGCTGTTCTTGTGGCTTAGCGATGATCCGGACCGTGTTCCTGTGCAGTTCCGCATTCAGTTGGGGTTTCCGATCGGGACCATCTCGCTGTCGCTCGAAAAACAACAGAAGCTCTAAAATTCGCTCCGGCGATAACCTCCAGCGGCTGTAATACGTCATCATAGTTACTGAGAATGAAGTATTGCCTTATCCCGCTCATGCTCTGTTGTGGTCTCGTATTTGGAGCCGAGGAGACGGATATGAACGTCGACCAGCTTGCGGATTTCATCCGATCCGAGCTGGCATTGAAGCAGCGCACCGATAAGCAGCTTGCGGCCTATCTGAAGAAAATACATTTGACCGAGCAGTTGCCGGATAAGACGATACAGGATCTGGAAGTACAGGGCGCGGGTCCGAAGACGGTCGAGGCATTGAAGACACTGGAGCAGCAGAGCGCGAGTTTGAAGCGACCGGCTCACGACGCGACGTACTCGCCTGAAACGGCGCCGGAAGCTTCAGCGAGTACGCAACCGAAGATGTCGCTGGGCGCGAAGGGCACGCCGATTCCACCGCCCAGTTCGGTGCGGCAGTCGGAGATCCTGGACGAGATCAAGCAATACGCGTCGACCTACACCGAAAATCTTCCGAACTTCATCTGTCTTCAGGTGACACGGCGATTTATCGATCCGAAAGGAAGCGATGACTATCGCCTGATTGACACAGTCAGCGCGCAGCTGACATACAACCAGGGGCACGAAAACTACAAGGTGATGTCGGTGAACGGGAAGCTGATGAACGTAGGCCTGAGCCTGGCCGAGGTGACTGCGAAATCCGGCGGCGCAATTTCGAGCGGCGAGTTCGGGAGCCTGCTGCGCAGTGTCTTCGATC
>JAFARV010000367.1 GCA_019245255.1 Acidobacteriaceae bacterium
CCGCCGTGGAAAGCGTTCCCGGTAAGCGTAGCGGCGCATGGGTATTCCGCGATACCCGAACGCCGGTTTCCGTGGTATTCGACAATCTGGAAGTCGGAGCCACGATTGACGATATTATGGGCTGGTTTCATTTGTCACATGAGCAGGTTATAGCCGTGATCGAGTTCGCCGCGCGGAGCCTTGACGCGCTGCCACAGCAACCCGCCGCGCCAGTGGCCGATGCTCATCCTGTTTGATAACGGCACCCCCGCCGCTTCGCCATGTTCTCAAAGGTCACATCGTTGTGGAAGCCATTGAGGCCGGATGGGACCGGCTTGTAAATGGGGAACTGATCGCGGCGGCGGAAGCCGCAGGTTTTGAGGTTTTATTGACCACCGATAAAACATGCGCTACCAGCAAAACCTGACGGGTCGCAAAATCGCTTTCGTGGTTCTCGGTAATCAGCAGTGGCCCACTTTGCAGCGGTATGTTGATCGGGTTGTTGCCGCTGTGAATGCGGCCACGCCCGGCAGCTATACCGAAATTGATATCCCTTTCCGTTAATCTCTCCGTTTCAAATCGGGCCTCTGTGCAACACAGTCAGACATTTCCTTCCCGCACTCCCCGGCGGGGAATTGTGGCCATGGCCGCAAACAACTACGTTCGGTTGGCATGCTCCTTACGCAGCTCTACCAATGTTCGGACGCCTAAGCCTCCTGGAAGCTCGTATCTGCAAACCACTTCGGCATGCACACGGTTCTCGTGCGCCTCGGCAAGCTCGCTCGCAACGTCGGGACCTTTGTACAGCAGCACGCGCGTGCCGTTCTTCAGGAACTTGCGAAACAACTCGAAGATGCGGCCCACTGGTGCGACTGCACGTGCTGTGATTACATCCACTTGTTGGATTCTGGCCACGTCCTCGGCGCGCTGCGCATACACATGCACGTTGGGTAATTCCAGAGACTCCACCGCGGAATCCAAAAAGCGCGCCTTCTTCTGAATGGATTCAGCGAGCGAAAAACGCACGCCGGGAAAAACCAGTGCAAGTGGAACGCCGGGAAATCCGGCGCCGCTGCCGGCATCCAGGATCCGTTTGGCGTGCTGAAAGTGTTGCCAAGGCGCAACGCAGTCATACACGTGCTTGATCACAGCTTCACGCGGATCAGTGATGCGCGTCAGGTTCATGTATTCATTGGCCGACAAAATGAGCCGAAGGTGCTGGTCCGCTTTATCGATCACACGATCACGAAAGGGAATGTTCTGGGGCAGTACGCGCTCCAGTTCCTCTGTGAACTGCACAGTTTTATCATCCCATTCAGGACGTGTAAGATAGATCAACATGTCGGAGAGTTCACAGTGCTGTCATCGCTTGTTCAAACATTTGAAGCTGTTGTCGGTGCTGGCGCCCCTCGGCTTGGCTGCGACCGGAAACGCGCAGCAGAGCTATGTAGGGCGCTATGACGTGTACGGTGGCTTCGCCTATTTCGATAGTCCGGATATTCACCTGAATGAACGCGGATTTCATCTGCAGCTTGGGTACAACCCGAAAACCTGGCTCGCAACGGGCTTCGACTACTCGGTCGTGACGGGGACGTTGACGATCACCCCGGACCTGCTGAAGCCCTCGCTAACTGCTGCCATTACTGCGCAATTGTTGCCGCTGATTCAGGCGGGCGTGATTCCGCCAACCTACAGCCTATCGATCCCGGTTGCCTCGACAACTCACACCTTTGCCGCAGGTCCTCAGTTGGAATACCGTCATTTTCAGCATTTGACCATTTTCCTGCGCCCTTCGATTGGAGCGATCTACGAGATTGCGACCCCACATGCCACAGATCCGATTGCAGCGGGAATAGCCAAGCAGCTCGCTCCAAGTGGCAGCAAGAGCGAGTGGAAACCGTTTTATGGCTTAGGATGGGGCGCTGAAGTGAACCTGAGTGAGCGCGTCTCAGTGCGGATGCAGGCGGACTTTGTCCATAACTCACTCTTCACCGACATCTTGAAAACGTCGCGAAACACCTGGCGGCTTTCCGTAGGGCCTGCGTTTCATCTCGGCAAGAACATTGCGCAGTGATTTGCTGCGCACGGTAGACCAAATCTCACTTTCTCGCATAACAGCTTCTTGGGCACGGTAGGTCCAACACGCCGTTAGACCTTCAAGCGTATGTCGCACGTGTACGCGAAGATGGTAGCGAATGTTAACAGCCGGAATCGTGGGGCTTCCCAACGTCGGGAAGAGCACCCTCTTCAATGCGGTCACGCAAACGCGAAAAGCAATGGCCGCGAACTATCGTTTTTGCACCATTGAACCGAATACCGGCGTGGTAACGGTTCCCGACGAGCGCCTGGAAGTGCTCGCGAAAATGAGCAAGTCGCAGAAAATTATTCCGGCGGTATTCGAGTTCGTCGACATTGCAGGCCTTGTCGAGGGCGCAAGCAAGGGGGAGGGTCTCGGCAACCAGTTTCTGGGGCACATTCGAGAAGTTGACGCCATAGTTCAGGTCGTCAGATGCTTTGAGAACGCCAATATAGAGCACGTGATGGACACGGTGGATCCGGTCCGCGATATCGAGATCATCAACACGGAATTGGTTCTTGCAGATCTCGAATCGGTTGAAAAGCGGAAGGCAAAACAGCAGAAGGCGGCAAAAAGCGGCGATAAGAAGGCGATCGCCGACGTCGAGTTGCTCGAGAAACTTGAAGCGCACCTGAATACGGGGAAAACGGTCGTCACTCTCGATTTAACCGCCGAGGAAAAGGACGCGGTCAGAGGCTTCTTCCTGCTTACAGCCAAGCCGACGCTCTTCGCCTGCAATGTAGCCGAAGAAGATCTTGCAACCGCAGGCCGCAATAAATACGTTCAGCAGGTAAGGGCATACGTCGGTGAGCACCACGACACGGGAGCGGTCGTCGTGTCGGCTGAGATTGAGTCAGAACTGGTAATGCTCTCGCCAGAGGAGCGCGCCGAATATCTGCATGGGTTGGGAGTTTCGGATACCGGCGCCGGCAATCTGATTCGGGAGGCGTACAGCTTGCTTGGATTGCGAACCTATCTGACGACAGGAGAAAAAGAGACACGCGCCTGGACGATTCACGCCGGCGACAAAGCCCCGGTTGCGGCTGGAGTGATTCACTCGGATTTTGAAAAGGCGTTCATATCGGCCGAATGCATTTCCTTCGAGGATCTGGTCGCGGCAGGCTCGTTTGCGCGTGGGAGAGAGCTCGGCAAGCTGCGGACCGAAGGCAAAGAATACGTGGTGCAAGACGGCGACGTGATTGAGTTCAAGACGTATGTCTGAGGCGGCTGTTCAAGACGTCTTTGGAACAGTTCGTGATTGCGGACGGAGCTGGATTTCAAGCGCGATGTCTCCGTCGGCACTGTGGCGGTATCTCACCGTCACCTTGGTTCTCGGTTTGACGGCCTTGCTCACTTTGGTTTCGGGATTGATCAGAAATGTGCGCGTTTCCGGAGCTTTGCCCACCAATGTTCGGGAAACAGTCACGTGCACTTTATCGATGGTTGTAATGATTCCTGCGAAGAACTCGGGTTTGTCGGGCGGCTGCTCGGGCTTTGGCGGGGTCTCCGGATTTTGTTCCGGCTGAGGTGGCTGCTCCGGCGGTTGGTTTTGGGATTCCAGATGGCGCGCGCGATCCTGAGCCGCATGTGGACTGCTGGCGCCTGCTGCGCAAAGCAACAAACACGCTCCGAAAAGTCGCAAAACGCGAGCTGACATTTTTTGTATCGAACTTTACATGTGTAACACAGGCATGGGCACTTGTGGTGAGCAGGTACTTACAGGACAGTGCTGGGATGGTAAACATTAGGTATCTTTAATTCCCCGATGGCGACTAAATCCCCACAACCGGAAATGGCTTTCACGCGCGCAGTGCCCGGTGGCACGACGAACGGAGATGTTCTGAAGTCGCGGCCCTGACGGATTTGTAACTCAATTTGAGCATCCACGTAGACCGCCGGGAAGTGCGGAAGCAACGATCCAGAGGGTATTACGGCTGTGCTCAACTTTGCGGCGGCTGCAAGCGCGGCGAGTTGGTCTAATGTCCAGGCCTGTCTGATGTCGAACTCTCCAGCGCGAATTCGACGGAGGCCGCTCAACAAGGCGCCACACCCAAGCACCTGACCCAGATCGTGCGCGAGACTGCGGACGTACGTGCCCGCGGAACAAGTGATCATCAACGAGAGCCGGTCGTCCTCCATCCCTTGCATTTCGAGCGTTGAGATATTGACCTCGACGGGCTCTAAATCTACAGCTATATTCTTTCGGGCCAGCTTATAAGCGGGCACGCCGTTAATTTTCTTTGCGGACACAGCCGGGGGTTTCTGTTGCAGTCGACCCCGAAACTTTTTAAGAGCTTGCTCAACCAATGCGGCGTCGCACGCCGCCGGCACGCCTGTCGATTTCACTTCGCCTTCCACGTCGTAAGTGTTCGAAACCAGGCCGAGTGTCACTTCGGCAAGATAGGTTTTCTCTGCGCCGCCGTAAAATTGAGCCAACCTGGTCGCATTTCCGGTCGCAAGCACCAGCAGTCCGGTCGCCAAAGGGTCGAGCGTGCCAAGATGCCCGGCTCGCCTGATTCCCGCGAGTCTCCGCCACCGATTAACGACGTCATGGCTGGTGAATCCTTGCGGTTTATCTATAAGAACAAGGCCGTTCATTGACTGGATATCTGAGGGGCTGGGTTAGGCTGAAGAGAGGCCACCACACCGGCCGGCATCAATAATAAGAGGCACAACTGTTTGGAAGAAGAAGCGCTAGGTAAAGCCTACGATTCGCGGTTGATGAAACGGCTTCTCACCTACATGAGGCCTTACTGGCCCGTAATTGCGGTGTCTTTATTCCTGCTGCTGATCGACTCCTTACTACAGATTATCGGACCGCTGCTCACCAAACTCGCCGTCGACCGGTACCTGGCGCCGGCTACGAACGGCGCGCGCGCGCTTTCGTTTCTAAGTCGCTGGCTCGCTGCAGATGCCTGGACGGGATTGTCGCAATTG
>JAFARV010000416.1 GCA_019245255.1 Acidobacteriaceae bacterium
TGATCATCCGCTGTATCGGAACGCGCTCGCCGGAACTCAAAGCCCACGTTCGTTTGTCGCGATCGATCGAAACCCGGCCCTCGGCAGCCGTGACATAAGCGTCGTTGACCTGCATCGCGGACGAATCCACCGGCGGTAACGTCTGTCCGGCGCAGACCGCCGTCACGGCAGAGGTCACAATCAAAGCCAAGGCAAGTGGACGCACATCGATCTCACATGTTCAAGAACGCTTTTGAAACGCTTCGGTTTTCACCACGCCCGACCCCTCGCGGATGGTGATGATGTGATCTGCACCGACACCCACGATTCGTTCGGTACCGCCGCACGGCCACCGAACTTCAATATCGGCCTTGTTCGCCGAGCCCAAGCCGAAATGTAAACGCAAATCGTTCACCGAGCAGTAACTCGCTTGGCTGAGTACTTCTTGAGCCTGCAGTTTTCCCCCGTATCGCACAATTACCCGGGCGCCGATCGCGCTCCGATTGCTCTTGACCCCGACCAATTTCACCTTGAGGGAGTGCGCGTTCCCTGTGAGATCGTTTCGTAACAGAGACGGAGGCTCACCCAGGTTCATGATGAGCACGTCCACGTCCCCATCATTATCAAAGTCGCCAAACGCACATCCCCTGCTTGCATGAGGCGTCGCAATGCCTGGACCGGCTTGATCGAGAAGCTCTTCGAATTTCCCGTTCCCGAGATTCCGAAAGAGAATCCGCGGGTCTTTAAACGGATAGCTCGGCAGTTTCTTTTCGATTTCCGGATAAACGCTGCCACTAACCCACATCAAATCGGGGTTGCCGTCGTTATCGAGGTCAAACATACCCGCGCCCCAACTGACGTAGCGCGTTTCGACACCGAGACCCGCGGAATTTGTAACATCCTCAAAGTTACCCTTGCCGTCATTCTTGTAAAGAACGGCCGTGTCGTCTGCGAAATGCGTTTTCAGAATGTCGAGGTTTCCGTCGCAGTTGTAATCGCCGATCCCCAAGCCCATACCGGCCTGCTCCATGCCATCCTCGTTCAGCGCCACTCCGGTCTCAAGTCCTATGTCGGTGAAGGTGCCGTCATGGTTGTTTTTCAAGAGAAAACTCGGAGTGGAGTCGCAGGCGACATACACGTCGGGCCAGCCATCGTTATCGAAGTCAGCCGCGGCGGCCGTCAAGCAGTAACTACCTTTGGCCTTCGACACACCTGACTTAGCGCTGACGTCGGTGAACGTCCCATCTCCGTTGTTGTGATATAGAAAATTCGCCCCCGGGGGCAATCCGCGCGGTCCGCAATTCACCGGTATGCCCTTCCAATTACAGTTGGCGTTCTGTCCCGGTCTGGGAACTCGCGCTTTATCGAAATCAAGATAGGTTGCGACAAACAAGTCGAGATTACCGTCGCGGTCGTAATCTACGAAAGTGCAGCCGGAGCCCCACAACGTCTTCTCGTGCAGCAGACCCGTTTCCTTTGTGACATCAGAAAACGTTCCGTTGCCGTTGTTGCGATACAGGATGTTCTGTCCCCAATTCGTCACGAACAGATCATCGAACCCATCGTTGTTGTAATCGCCTACACACACGCCAACCGCCCATCCGGTGTGGAGCAAGCCTGCTTTCTCTGTCACGTCGGTGAACGTGCCATCGCGATTATTGTGGTACAGCCTGTTTGTTGCGCCCGGGGGATCGCTGTCCATCCGTGTTCCGCTCAACAAAAAGATGTCAATCCAGCCGTCGTTATCGTAGTCAATGAACGCACATCCGCAACCCAGGGTTTCGAGAATATAGTCCTTGTGGTCGTCGGGCCCGTAGATCAGCGGGGCATTCAATCCGGCTTGGGTTCCAACATCGACAAATTTGGCATTAAACGGCAGGCCGGAGAACTTGCCCCTGGCCTGCGGTTTGACGCCGCGCGACGAAATACCTTGCGCGACGATGCGCGAAACGGGAATGGCAGCCGCGCCGAGTTGCAGCAGACTTCTGCGGGTGATGCGATCCAACCATTGCAGTGTAACAACCGAAAGATCGCATCCACTTCCCTCTAAACGCCGCCGGCTATTGCTCCCACAATGAGAAGAGGCTCCGCCCCTGACGCCACCGTCTCGGGCAGCGGAGCGTCGGGCGACTCATGCGAGAGGTCCCGTTCGCAGGCGAAGAACCGGATAAACGCCCGGCGCTGTCGCGTGACATGGTCGCGAATGGTCCCGGCCAGCGTCGGATAGAGGGCCTCCAGCGCATCCAGCACCGAATTCTGTGTTATCGGTCCGGCAACTTCCACCGTAACTTCGCCGCGGACCCCCGCCAGGTTCCGGAGGTGAGCCGGAAGTTCAATTCGAATCATTGAAGCGTCTGCACCTCGACTGAAAGCACTGCCGGCAGATCGCGCACAATCGCAGTCCAGTGGTCACCTGCATCAGCCGACGCGTATACCTGGCCGCCTGTCGTGCCAAAGTAGATTCCGCACTCATCAAGCGAATCAATCGCCATTGCGTCGCGCAGTACATTGACGTAGCAGTTACTCTGCGGCAAGCCGTTCGTAAGCGGCTCCCATTCGTTCCCGCCCGTCCGGCTACGATACACTCGCAGTTGCCCGTCGAGCGGGAAGTGCTCGGAATCGCTCTTGATCGGCACCACATAGATCGTTTCCGGTTCGTGCGCATGAACA
>JAFARV010000638.1 GCA_019245255.1 Acidobacteriaceae bacterium
AGCGTGACCCGAACAGCCAGTTCCTGCCGGCGAGCGGAAGTGCGCGCCAGGAGTATGCCGGCGACATTGGCACAGGCAATCAGCAGCAAAAGGCCGACAGCGCCCGCTAGTGTCAGCAGAGCAGTACGCACATCTCCGACCATTGCGTCAGCGAAAGGCACGACCGCGACATCATTCAAATCCACTTGTTTTCCGTACTGTGCTTTGATGCGTTTCGCGATGGCACTGAGATTGGCCCGGGCTTGGGCTACGGTGATGCCATCACGTACGCGGCCGATAGCTCGCCAATTGTGTGCCGTGCGCGTGCCAAGATCCGGATCCAGCTCGCCCGGAATCCATACAGTAACGCCGTGCGGAGAATCGAATCCTGCAGGCATCACTCCAACCACTGGATAGACTCCTCCGACCAGCTTCAGGCGAAATTGGGAGAGATTACTTGCGCCCCTGAGATAGCGCCGCCAATAGGAATCGCTGACGATAGCGGCGGGCGTACCGTGAGGACGGTGTTCGTCGGAAGCAAACTCACGGCCGCGAACGGGCTTGACACCCAGCGCTTCAAAGAAGCCGCTTGTCACCGCCGCGACGCTTGCACGAACGGGCTCACTGCCGCCTGCAACGGAAGTCACCAGATCTCCATAACCGGCCAGATACGCCAAAGTGGTGTTCTGCGCCCGAAGATCTTCAAAGTTGGGATATGCCACGTTCATGCGGTGACCGTCAGCAGCCTGTTCCCACACCCGCACGATTTGCTGAGGTTTCGGATACGGGAGCGCGCGCAACAGAACGGCGTCGACGACAGAAAAGACCGCCGTGGATGCACCGATGCCGAGCGCCAGTGTGAACACCGCGATCAAAGCAAAACCCGGGCTTTTGATCAGCCCACGCACTGCATATCGCAGGTCCTGAACGAGGTTGTCGATGATGGTCACTTGCCGCGCGTCGCGACACTCCTCCTTTCTCTGCTCGATGTTTCTGATGGATCGCAATGCCGCGTAGTGAGCGTCTTCCGGACTCGCGCCGCGCCCGGATTCCTGGTCGATCTGCCGGTTCAGGTGATACCGCAATTCTTCGTCGAGTTCCTGCTCGAGTCTCTTGCGAAGGAAAAGCGACCGAAGGCGGAGCCGGAGGATGCTGAGGAATCGCATTACGCTGTCCTCACGATCAAGGAAATGGCTGCCGACAAGCGCTCCCACTGCGCTGCTTCCTGTTCGAGGGCCTTACGTCCGGCCCTTGTCAGCTTGTAGTATTTGGCGCGGCGATTGTTTTCACTGACGGCCCATTCGGAGCTGATCCAGCCATTCTGCTCCAGCTTGTGCAGCGAGGGGTAAAGCGCACCTTGGCCGACTTTCAGGACATCACCCGACATCTGCTGTATGCGTTGGGCAATGGCCCAGCCGTGCATCGGTTCAAGCGCGACTACTTTCAAAACCAGGAGGTCTAACGTGCCCTGCACGAGATCGGTAGGTCTGCTCACTCTTTTGCCCTCAGTAACTGACAACAGGATACACCAAGAGCGGCACCGGCGGGGCGCGAACATGGCGCGCGTTTACGCCGTCAGAGTGGATGGGCCAGCGGGCGAACTACTCGACTTCGCGTGGGGCCTTGTAACCGGCCTTCGCAATCACCTGGTACTTGATCGCCTTGCCCTTCTCATTGGTGATTCGAAGTGGCTCGTTGGTTGCCGGGTTAACCAGTTCAACTTTGATGCGCCGGAATTTGCCGTCACGCGCAACATTCGTGGGGTGGTATGCGACCGAATATTGATTTCGCAGCGAGTCTTCAAGCTGACGGAAGATAGAGGGATATTCGGCCAGGAAGCGCGGGAAGAACGACATGCCGCCCGTCTCTTTGGAGAATGTTCGCATTTCGTTATCGGCCTGGAGAAAATCCATCTGGGCAATGGGACCCATCATTCCGTACGATTCCGCGAGGATTCTGGAAGTCTGGAGAGTGCTGATGGTATAGATCGGCACACCGGATTCCTGAAGAGACTTTCGTGCCTTATCGAAGGTGAGCTTGCTGAACGTATCGAGGCCGCTGCCAATCAGAAGAATCGCTTTGCGCCCCTCAATAGCGGACATTCGATCCGCCATGTCCGTTAATGCATCGAAGACATTGGATTCGCTGAAGCCGGGAATGCGGAGTTGTGAGAGCGCCTGTTCGGCTTTGTGTTTGTCCGGAGAGAAATCCGACAGGATGGTTGAACGCATATCGTACTCAACGACTGCAATGTTGTCGTCAGGCTTTAAGGTCTCAAGGAAACCGTAGGACGCCTGAAGCGTCTCGTACCATCCATACGTCCAAAAGGCCTGGAAGCGGCCACTGAACTCGATGAGCATGCAGATGGTCATCGGTGCTTCGCTCATACCGAAATTGGCGATTTGCTGCGGCACGCCGTCTTCAAGGACGCGGAAGTTGCCACCGGGGATCTTGGGGATGAAATGCCCCCTATCGTCGAGCACGGCCACATCTACATTGACGGTTGTGGCGTTGGTGCGGAACGTTGGAGTATCTTCAGCCGGTTCGTTCTTGCGTTTGTACTCCGAAGGAATCTGTTTCTCTTCGGGTGCGGGCTCGTCAGCCGGTTTGGTGCGAGGTTTGGCGACAGAATCGCCGGATCCGGTTTGCGGACCCTCCTGCGCCAATACGGGAAAACCGAATGGCACAAGAAACGCAATCCCCAGAATAAATGGATAAAGAAAACTAAATGGGCGCCGCGGAGTGCGGCCGTGGAACTTCATGACTGAACACCTCAACCGAGTCCTAGTGAACCCAGCGATCACGATTAGAATCTTGCTTCTTGAGATATACCTCAAATTTTCGCTTCGCGCGGCGTAATTTCCACTCTTTGTATCCCGCTGCCAGGGGCTCCCGGATCTGAGTCTGCAGACGCCGTCCGCGCAGCCACAGGAAACCTGCGGCGAGGCCGGTAAGCAGAAGGGTTGCGATCGCAATCCCGCTTCCCTGCCCGCCCGAAGCGGCCAAATACGACTGCAAGAAAACGATCGCGGCGATGATCATCACCATGTACTTTGATTTCATCGGGATCAGGAATCCAAACAGCACCGTGTTGTCCGGAAACATCAGCCCATAGGCGACAAGGATCGCGTTGACCGCGGCTGAGGAGCCGACCGTCACCGTATCGGTTCCGCGAAATATTGATGTGAAAAGAATTACTGCGATGGCAGAAATGATTCCGCACCCAAAATAGAACCGTAGAAATCTAGGGGTACCCCAGAGGCGTTCAAGCGGCGCACCGAACATCCAGAGGGCGAGCATGTTCCAGAGGATCAGCCCAATGCTGCTCCCGTGAAGAAACATATACGTGAAGAGCCGCCAGGCTGCGAACGGCGGGTGGGTGACCTCGGCGGGAATTAGTGCAAAGGTTCTAATGAGGTAGGTATCGAGGCTCCCCCGAAGAATGAAAGCGAACACGAAGATGCTGACATTGGCTATCAGCAGCCACTTCAAGCCGACCGGGAATCGATTGGACGGAATGTACCGATTCACGTAGGAACGCGAACTGTAAGGCATCGGCTTTGGGGGATTCCTGAATTTGAGGATATCAGAGAGCTTCTATTTTCAGGAGCAAGTGACCCTCAATTTTCCAGCAATCGGGAGAAGGCATCAGCCTTCCGGATGCGTGCAACGCCTCAATACGTCGGATGCGATGTGGACAAGAACCGCAATGCTTACCCACACTAACCAATTGGATAATGGCCCAGCCGAATATGGGAAGGTAGCGGTCCAACCCAGATTCGCCGCAAGGCTCCAACTTGCGAATGCGTAAGCCAGAAACACGGCTGGACCCATCAACACTGATAGGACGGAGCCGAATTCCTGAGCGGTATCGACAGCCCAAACGCCAACGCGGCCGAGCCCGGCTCCGGCTGCTTGAAAGATTCCGATTGTCCACGTACGGGCTGGCTGCGTTTGCAGCACCAGAGCCGTTTCTCGCGGTTGAGACATTGTTCTTTGTTCCTTGCTCGAGAATTGGATGCACGTAAAAGGCCGAAGGTTGCCATACCCGAGGCCGCCTTAACGAGCTATTCATCTTGGTATGCGTCGAGGCGGTTGGAACCGGCTCAGAGGCGTCAAAACAAAAACTAAAGTACTTGTGGTTGTGGACGGTTTAGTCGTTACGTGAGAAGCCGTTGTGGTCGCGACCGACGCGATCGAGCAGCCGGGCCAGCAGCAATAGAACGGCTGCGCTGCTAAGCCATACCTGCCAATGAGAGAAGAGTCCATGCGAGAGGAAGAATTCGCCGGTCCAACGGAGGTCGGAGGCGATGATCCAGAAGGTAACGGTAAAGGCAAGAAGCGCGGAAGGAGTGAGCAGCGCCGCACCGGCCAAGGCAATATTTTCGAAGGGAAGCAGCGACGTCCTGCGTCGATGTTGGAACCGTATTCGAACCAGCATGGGCGAAGTCTTCTCTTAGCGTATCAAGACTGGCGATGTTGCTGATCGTGTAGATTGACTGAGGGAGTTTTCGTGCGGAAGATAAAAACTGCTATTGTCGGGACGGGATTTATGGGGAAGGTCCACGCCGAACAGGTACGGCGGCTGGGCAATGTGGAGGTCGCCGCAGTCGTAGGCAGCCGGCCTGAACGCGCCAAGAAGTTTGCGGAGGCGTACGGTGTTCCGTTTAGCACGGACAAGCTTGACGACGTCCTGAAAGAAAAAGATATTGAAGCGATACACATCTGCACTCCGAACGTAGACCATTTCCCGCAATCAAGAGCGGCGCTGAATGCGGGGAAGGCCGTGTTGTGCGAGAAGCCGATGACGATGACAGTTGCGGAAGCCCGGCAGTTAGTCGAACTCGCGAAGGAAAAGAACGCGATCAACTGCGTACAACACAACCTGCGATATTACCCGGTGTTGCAGCAGGTGCGGCAGATGATAGCAGCCGGCGATCTGGGAGAGATCCTGATTGCGCAGGGGACCTACTCACAGGATTGGCTGCTGTACGACACTGACTGGAACTGGCGCGTCGATACGCACGAAAACGGCCGGTTGCGCGTGATGGGCGATATCGGTTCGCACTGGATGGACATGATTCAGCACTTAACAGGACTGCCGATCACGGCAGTGTGTGCGGACCTGGCGACCTTCCATAAAACCCGGCGCAGACCGAAAGGCTCAGTTGAAACATTCACCGGGAAGAAATCAGGAGTCGGCGATACAGAAGAGTTTGCAGTTGATTCCGACGACTTCGGCGCCGTACTGTTGCATCTCGGCGAGCGTGCGCGCGGCTCATTCACGGTAAGTCAGATGTCAGCCGGACGCAAAAACCGTTTCTACTTCGAAATCTTCGGCACCAAGGCCGGTATCGCGTGGAACCAGGAACAACCGGATACTCTTTGGGTCGGGCACCGGAACGAGCCGAACGAGTTGATTGTGAAGGATGCCTCGTTGTTCTACCCGGAAGCTGCAAAGTTCGCGGATCTGCCCGGAGGACATAGCGAGGGTTACGACGACTCACACAAGCAGGTGTTCAAGAACTTCTATGCGCGAGTGGCCGATCCGGCGGTTCCGATCAACTATCCTACCTTTGAGGACGGTCTGCGCGGGATGATCCTGCTCGACAAAGTAGCGGAAAGCTCGGCGCGCAAGGCGTGGGTCGAGGTCTGATAAGCTGCGATTCCCATGAGGCGCGCAGGAGCAGTGCTGGTTGTTGGATTGCTGCTGTCGCTCCATGCCTCAGCCTTCGGGCGTTCCAAACGGCTTGCCGAAATCGACCGGTATTGTCTGCGAGTGCAGGCTGAGACCTCGGGAACTCCGCCGCTGATCTTCAGCGGACCTGATCCCTGGGTCGAACTTGACGACGGCACGCCAGACAGTGACGACGACGCGGTCGCAATGATCTATACATCAGGTCCGGCCGTGCGCTGGGTTCTTCTTCACCTCACCAGTGCAGACGAAGGCTGGGTGGAAGACATCAGCTACTATTTCCGGGAGGATGGCACAATTGCAAAGCGCGAACGGCACGTAGAAGCGCCTGCTGCAAATGTGGAACTGGATGTAACGACGTATTACCAGAGCGGCCGTGTGATGAAAGAGATTGCTCATCATCACGCAATGCATCGCGGCCGCAAAAACCTGTCAGAATTCAACGACCCGGACGCACCAGCTTACATGACGGTCGACGATCTTCCCTTCCCGGATCCGTCTGACTTGTGGCGCAGACTGGCGTAGCAGCAGGACGCCAGGTTTGAGCAAAATCAGTCCTTAGAAGGCTCTTCCTGACTTTTTTCTCTGGGCTTGACGGTCGAGCGCACAACAATGAGTCTATTGAGCAGATCGAACCAGAACGGAGCACCGAAAGAAACCGCAAATGCGGTAATCAGGTAACCGACCAGCGGCGTGAAGAAACGATCGCGCCACCAAACCGCGTCCGACCACTTGGGAGGCCAACCCCAGGTGCAGCCGAAGCAAACCGGCAGGCCGAGATCTTTCAGTTCGTTGTAGCTGGTACGGATCGCCTGTTGCGGATCAATCTTGTCGCCCGCGGATCGAGGAGTGTTGGCATAAGCTTGCGCAGCAGCTACCACCGTCTTTCGAAGCGCTGAATCCTCGGAGAGCATGCGCGTGATCGCCAATATATCGATGTTCACGAAGAAGGCGAGGAGGAGACCGGTGACGATGAGAATACATTGGATCCTGCGCTTGTACCATCCCGCGACGCGATCCATCGCAGAGTCATACCACTGCTCGATGCCCGTCGAGATCTTTTCGAAATCGTTTCCTGCAGCCGACGCGATTGCCCGAACGGCAGTCACGACGTTCTGAGGGATGGTGACCCCGGGCGGAGGATCCCTGACAATCTGAATCAGCGCTAAAGCAAAGTTCTTAGGCGGAACATAGGATGGAAGCCGATAGGCACGTGACAGCAGGCCACGCAGCATCGTTACATTGGCGCTGTCGCGGTAGTTACCCCGGAACAGTCCATTGACCAAGCCGTGATCATAGATCTGCTCGAGAAACCGGGTTGCGTTTGTGGGATCGCCGACCAGCTCTCCAATGCCGCGCTGCAGTTCTCGCGCCCGGAGCTTGAGGAGACTCGAGATCAGTTCCCCGATAGCGGAGCAGATCAGGCTGGCAAACAGGAAAACGAAAACAACACCGATTGCAATATCAAGGATGTCAGAGCCGAACAAGACAGAGCCCTCCCGGGCTTGATTAGCCTATCGCTGGTTGACGCCCGGAGTCAATCAAATCCGATCAAATCCGTGCCAGAGACTTGGGGGCGACTACACATAGGCTTAGAGGCTTGTCCAGAAGCATCGTTCGTTTGATAATTTCGGGCAGTGTCGTTTTCGGTAACTGTGGGTCTTACTGAGGCTTTGTACCATTTGAACCTGCTCGAGGCGCTGCAGCGCGACGGGATACTGCGCGGACTCGTAAGGTTCAGTCCGGATCTCGAAATACTGGAATCCGACGCCGCGGGCCAGTTGAAACTGGTGCGCCGGTTTCAGTCATACCGCATTGCCAGACGGATGGCATGGGGCGTGTGGCGCAGACTCCCGGGATTGCACGAACGCACTCCGGCGCCGGTGGTCGGACTATCCTGGGCCGCTGACAGGTTAATCTCCAAGTGGCTGCCCGCAAGCGACATTTATCACGGCATAATGGGCGTATCGCTCAGGAGCTTACAGCGCGCGAAGTCTTTCGGTGCAGCGACTATCGTCGACAATACGACGCTCCACCCGATTGCCTGCCAGCATGAGCTGCTCGCCGATTGCGCAGGTGCCGGAATTCGTCCCAGTCAATGCGAAAGCCTGCTGCCGAGGAGTCAAATACGCCGGCAAGAGCAGGAATTCCGGATATCTGACAGGATTGTTGTTTATTCGGCGGCGGCACAGCGCAGCTTTGAGCCGTTCCCTTACTCACACAAAGTATGTGTCGTTCATTCCGCCGTCGATCATAGGTTCTTTGTTCCACGCTCTAACGCTCGCGACAGTCGTATCTTCCGAGTCTCTTACGTCGGCAGAATTGAGGCCGCAAAGGGAGTCCATAATCTGGTAGACGCTTGGAAACGGCTGCGGCTGCGTGATGCCGAACTGGTTCTCGCCGGCCGTGTGATGCCGGAACTGAGCGCGGTGGGCGATGATGCATCCACTGGAATTCGGCTCGCAGGAATTGTTTCCGCCGAGCAAGTGGCGGCGCTTCACCACGAGTCGGATGTGTTTGCATTTCCGTCGGCCAATGAGGGTCTTTCCATGGCCTTGCTTGAAGCGATGTCTTCCGGACTGCCTGCGATCGCCATTCGCGACACCGGCGCGGACGACTGCATTACCGAGGGCATCAATGGTTTGCTGGTACCGAAGAGGAATGTGGAGGCACTCAGCGAAGCACTCCTTTGGTGCCGGGATCATCGCGATCAACTACGCGCCATGGGGTTCGCGGCCAGAACGAGGATTGAGCAACAGTTTACGTTCGGCCACTACACGCAAAGAGTGATGCAAGTCTATCGATCGATGGCCGAGTCGCGCACTTAGGTTCGCGGGCGGGGGCAATCCGCCTACGGCCCGGATGGTTCACCCCAGTGCTTGATCGATGTCCCAGATCAGATCTTCGACGTCTTCTAGTCCGATCGAGAGCCGAACCAGCTCCGGTGTAACTCCAGCCGCTGCCTGCTCAGCTTCCGCCAGTTGCTGATGTGTGGTGGAGGCCGGATGGATGACAAGGCTTCGCGCGTCCCCGACGTTCGCCAGATGAGAGAAGATTTTCAGATCGTCGATGAACTTCTTCCCCGCATCGTACCCGCCTTCGATGCCGAACGAGAAAACGGCTCCGGCGCCTTTCGGTGTGTATCGCTTGGCGAGCGAATAATACGGGCTGGATGGAAGCGATGCGTACTTGATCCACTGAATCAAGTCATGGGATTCGAGATGCTCGGCCACGGCGAGTGCATTTTCGAGGTGACGGTCCATGCGCATCCCGAGCGTTTCAATCCCCTGCAAAAACAGAAAGGCATTAAATGGGCTGACACAGGGGCCTATGTCGCGCAGACCTTCGACACGCGCCTTGATAATGAAGCTGATATTTCCGAATGTGTCCCAGAATCGCAGTCCGTGATAAGCTTTTGCGGGCTGGGTGAAATGTGGGAAATTTCCGTTATTCCAATGGAATTTTCCGCTATCGACAATAATGCCGCCTATCGAGGTTCCGTGCCCGCCCATGAACTTAGTAAGGGAGTGCACAACAACATCAGCTCCGTAATCGATGGGCCGGCATACATACGGCGTCGCGAAGGTGTTATCGACTACGAAGGGCAAGCCGTGATCATGCGCGATTTTCGCGATTGCCTCGAGATCGAGCACGTTACTGCGCGGGTTACTGATCGTCTCGCCGTAGAGTAACTTCGTTTTTGACGTAATAGCTTTGCGGAAATTATCCGGGTCATCGGGCTCGACGAAGACAAAATCATAACCCAACCGCCGCATTGTTACGTCGAACTGGGTGACGGTACCGCCGTACAACGTAGTTGCAGAAACGATTTGGTCGCCCGGCGATGCGATCGTGGTCAGAGCAAGGAATTGAGCGGCCTGACCGCTTGAAAGGGCTAAACCCGCAACACCATTCTCGAGAGACGCAACCCTTTTTTCGAGCACGTCCGTCGTGGGGTTCATAATGCGCGAGTAGATGTTGCCAAATTCCTGCAGCGCAAACAATCGGGCGGCTTGCGCGCTGTCCTCAAATGTGAACGAGGTGGACTGATAAATCGGCACCGCGCGCGCATGCGTCGTCGGATCGGGATCGTAACCAGTGTGAACAGCGCGAGTGTTAAAGCCGAGCGGACGTTCGATGGAGGCGACTTTCATTCAAACAAGAATATAACTGCGGCGATCGTACGTCGTCAAACTTCAGCCCGGAAATTGAATAATGCAAGCCCCACACCGATGACTAAGCAAGACCAGGCGAACCAATCGCCGTGTCTGGCATAGAACGTAGGTTCGATTACACCGCCGTATCGGATAATTGCGGCAACTTGCGTGAAAGAAGGCAACCGGTTCGCAATCCGGCCAGCTGGATCAATTACCGCGGTAATGCCGTCGTTAGTGGCCCGGATCAGGAAACGGCGATTCTCTATTGCTCGCATCCGGGCAATTAGCAGATGTTGCTCACGGGCCTCGGTGTGGTCGAAGTAGCCGTCATTGCTGAGATTCACAAGCACGTCTGCGCCTTTATTCGCAAACTGACGCACAAGGTCGGGGAAAGCGGACTCGTAGCAGATAAACACGCCGAAGCGATGCCCGGCTGCGCGCATGACTTTGATGTCGTGACCCGGCACGAAATCGCTGGTTTCGGTGGTAATGCGATTCACCCACCCGAACAGGGGCGGAACGAACTCGCCAAACGGGACCAGATCGATTTTGTCGTAGCGTCCGCTTTCCCCGCCTTGCGCATCGAGCATGACAGCAGAGTTCAGCGGCTGATTCGCAGGTGTGTACGCAACCGTGCCGAACAGAAACGCCCCGTGCTGCCTGGCGATGCTGACCGCATCGTCGTGAAACTGCGTGTCGTTGTAGAAATACAGCGGCGCCGGCAATTCCGGCCAGATAACAAGCGGCGCCGGAATGGCATTAGACAGCAAGGTCAGGCGCTTATCGGTGGAGAACTGCAGCAGGCTGGTCCACTGCAACTCCGTGTCCACGTTCGGCTGAACAATTAGCGCTCGATCAGGCGCTGGAACACCGCTGCGAATTGGCGGAAAGAGCCACAGGACGGCGAGCCCGAGTAATGGAAACAGAAATATCCGGGGACGACGGAGGACGAGACACGCAATCGCAACCGCCATAGTGCAGAGAACGAACGATGTGCCGTAGACTCCAATGAACGGCGCGATCCGCAACGGCACGGACATGTTAATGGCAGCGTTGCCGAGATCGAGCCAGGTGAAGCCGAGCGTGCTGTGGGTGCGTTCGAGTCCGGTCCACAGGGCTGCCACCGCGGCAATCGCGTAGGGACGCCGCATCAACGGGCCGCCGAGACAGGCAAAGACACCCAGGTGCAAACCCTTCAAAATCGAGAACAGCAAAAAGGATGCCCATCCACCCCAGCGCCCCATGCCGCCGTGTGCTTCGAGCACAAATTGAATCCAAGTGCAGACGAAAAACCAATAGAAGATGCCTGCGGCCCAGCCATATGTGAAGCGCTGCCAACCACTAGGCGTCTTGGCCATCACGATGAGCATCGGGCTCAAAGCGACAGGCGCCAGCCACTGAAGGTTCCACCGGGGAAATAACAGCACCAGCATGACTGCGCTCAGCAGCGACAGCAGAGTGTGAAGTGCGATCTGCCGCTGGTGTGGTCCAAACCGCGCTATGCGCACTGGCTCACGAACAGGGTGCGCATCCGCGCTCTTTGCGCTATTGATCATCGACCCTGGACGCTTGCTCACTCACCTTATCGGCGAAGTAAGAACTGCGGACGAACGGTCCGCTGAATACGGCACGGAATCCGATCGAAAGACCGTAGTCGCGATAAGCATCGAAGGTCGCTGGCGGGACGAAATCTGCGACCGGCAGATTGCGACGCGTTGGCTGCAGATACTGGCCTATGGTTGCGATGTCCGTGTTACAGCAGCGCACGTCGCGAAGCAGGCGATGAACCTCTTCAACCGTCTCGCCGAGCCCGACCATGAGTCCCGACTTAGCGAGCACGCGGGGCTTATACTTCTTGGCAAATTCGAGAACACGCAAGGACTGCGGGTACTTCGCTTGAGGCCGGACACGACGGTACAGGCGTTCCACCGTTTCCATGTTGTGATTAAAAATATCCGGACCGGCATCGAGAACCCGCGCCACCGCGGTCAGGTCGCCACAGAAATCAGGAGTAAGCACCTCAACTTTACTCTGTGGAAGCGCGGCACGCACTTTCCGTACAGTTTCAGCAAAATGATGCGAGCCGCCGTCTGCAAGATCGTCGCGATTGACTGAAGTGATGACAACATGCCGTAGACCCATTTCGGATGCCATTTCGGCCACATGCTGCGGTTCGTCAGGATCGAGCGAGAACTGGCTCTTGCCGGGCGAAGCTTTTGGCACGGAGCAGAAACCACAGCCTCTCGTACAGAGATTGCCCAGAATCATGAATGTCGCGCTACCGCGGCTGAAGCATTCATGGATGTTCGGACAGCGCGCCGACTCACAGACGGTATGCAAGCCCTTGCGGCGCAATTCAATTTTTAACGAGTGAACAGCTTCAAAATGCGTCTTCCCCTTACGCAACCATTCCGGCAGGCGTGGAGCAGCAATGGAGTCACGGTTGAAGTTGATCTGGACAAGGGAGAAGGAGTCCGCCGTAGCCAAGCTACATTCTGGCATGGCCGCGGAATATAGCTCGAGGTCCGGCACCCGGCGTGCAACGATTTACGCCGGAGTCCCCAAATGACGAGCGCAACCCTTAACTTCGATATCCAACAATTTCTTTCAAAATATTGCATGGGGTGGAACACCGTTGATGCTAAG
>JAFARV010000765.1 GCA_019245255.1 Acidobacteriaceae bacterium
GAGAGCCTCACCGTGGTTCGCAGCGCCACCATTGTGCAAACCATGCAGAAGGTCTACGGCAAGCGGATCATCATCATGGGCGGGGGCGCACAGGTGGGACAAGTTGCGCTGGGGGCCATCTCGGAGGCCGATCGCCACAACATTCGCGGGGAGCACATTTCAGTTGACACGATTCCTCTCGTCGGCGAGCAGACGCTGGCAGCGGCGGTCCGGGCAGTACGGCGATTGCCGCGCGTTCGCGCTCTCGTCCTCGCCGGCGCGCTGATGGGGGGAGAAATTGAAGACGCAGTACGCGAAGTGCGTAGCGATGGGCTGCTCGTAATCAGCCTGAACATGGCGGGCAGCGTCCCCGAGGCTTCGGACCTTGTCGTGACCGACCCGGTGCAGGCCGGCGTGATGGCGGTGATGGCCGTGGCGGATACCGCGAAATTCAACATCGAGCGCCTCAAGCGGCGCGTTTTTTAAAACATACGCGCAAAACGGGCACGGCACCAATCGCCCCGCCCAAATGGCTAAGGGACGTCCTTACTGTCTGGCGGCGCGCATCCGCGCCCTTTGCGCTTTAAGCGCCGCAAAAACAAAAGGACTCCCTCGCCGGTTTTGCCGGTCTGGGAGCCCGAATTATGTGTTTTTATTGTTGTTGACTACTTAATTTCGAAGGAAAACTCTCTCAGCTCGCTTTGGGTTCCGGCATCGGAAACGCGGAAGAGATATGTTCCGGGCTGGGTGATCTTGGGGACTTCGATGTTGATTCTGTTCTGATTGACAGAGGCGATGTCCTGCCAGACCTGTTTTCCGTTATTGCTGACGAGTTCCACTTTCACGCGGTTCTCGGCGATGCCGTTGGCGTTCAGGTGAACACTGAGCGGGCGATCTATCGGGAGTACCGGACTTTCGAGACCGCGGTACGCAACCAGGTTGACATCGGCCGGTGACGCCCCGGTATGAACGAACTGAGGCGCTATTGCGATTCCAAGAGCCAAAGCTGCGACTCCGCCAGCCATTGACAAACGGGGAAGGGTAAACCAATTCCGCCACGTGACCTGCTGCTTTGCAACGGCCTTTTCCACTTGTTCCTTGTGGAATTCCTGCAACGCAAGCTTCATCGCGGCAAGTTCGATTTCCAGAGCTTCGAGGCGTGTTACGCACGACTCGCAGGCAAGAATGTGAGTTTCGACGACGTCCGTTTCCTCTTCATCGCTCCGGTGGAGCAAGAAGCGCTCGAGTGCGTCTTCGGCTGGATGATCGAGATATGTGTTCGGCATATTTGACGGCCCACCCGGGGGTTGGCCTCTCCTATCTGAGGACTAAGTAGGATTACCCCGAGTGACTTCTCACGAAAACCGAGAGAAATCCGTTGCTCGCAAGTTTTTTCTTACCGATTTCCCCGAACTTCGCCTTGGCACGGGATTTGAGTAGTCGGAATTGAGTTTCTGTCAGTTGCATCTCGTCGCAGATCTGTTGCTGCGGTTGCTCCTTGAGGTAAAAACGGACCAGAATTTCACGATCGCGATCCGAAAGCTGTGCGAGCGCGCTCTTCATGAGTTCTGCCTTTTCGCGCAGAATCGCTTCCTGCTCAGGATTTTGCCGGCGATCGGCGACGCTGACGCCGGTTTCGAGGTCAGTTTGCTCGCGGCGTGTGTGCACGGCAGTTTCAATGTAGGCGGCCACCTGCCGGCGCACCACGGTACGAACAAACCCCATCAGGCGCTCAGGTTCGCGAAGATCGCCGCGCTTGATCGCGTTAACCACGATCAGGAATGTGTCATGTACCTTATCCTCGAGTTCCTGCGGCCCGAGTTGGCGGCACAGGTAATAGCGAATACCACGACTGAACAGCTTGTACAGCTGCTCCATTCCCGCATCGTCGCCAGCCTTGACCAGCGCGACCAGCGCTGCCCAGTCGACGGTAGCCGGCCCGGTCTTTTCAGGTTCCGGCACCGGGGGTGAGCTAAGCGTTTGTTGCGTCGCAAACATGGCGGGTTACTCCTTTGAAATCAGGGAATACGCAGCCCAGAAAGAGGGCTGGCTGCGATAGCCGGCTACATGCAGCATGTCAGACTCGGTTTGCCGTAATGCTGCCGCAGCGCGGCTTGCGAGGCTCACCGAAGTACCTGGCTGAGCCTGAAGATGATGATAAAAATCCGAAAAGAACTGCCCCGAATCGTCCGGTGTCGGCCATGCGCTCACGATGACGGCCGAAGCCCCCGCAAGCAGCCACGACCGGCTGAGTCCGATCAGTCCCGCGCTCGGCAGTACTTCGCCCTGTTGCG
>JAFARV010000983.1 GCA_019245255.1 Acidobacteriaceae bacterium
ACGGGCGCCATGCGCGGCCGGACCATGTACGTTCTGCCCTTCAGCATGGGCCCGATCGATTCGCCTATGTCGCAGATCGGGGTCCAGTTGACAGACTCTCCTTATGTAGTGGTGAGCATGCGCACCATGGCCCGCATCGGCCAGCGCGTCTTCGAAGAGATCGACAAAGACATCAAGCGCGTTGTGCCCTGCATGCACAGTGTTGGCGCGCCTCTTCAGCCGGGCCAGACCGATGTCCCCTGGCCCTGTAATGCCGAAAAATACATCGTTCATTTTCCCGAATCCCGCGAAATATGGTCCTTCGGCTCCGGCTACGGCGGGAATGCCCTCTTAGGAAAGAAATGCTTCGCCCTCCGGATCGCCTCCAACATTGCTCGCGATGAGGGCTGGATGGCCGAGCACATGCTCGTTGTCGGCGTGGAGGACCCTCGCGGCGAAAAGACATATGTAGCGGCGGCATTCCCAAGCGCCTGCGGCAAAACCAATTTCGCCATGATGATCCCGCCCAAAGGCTTCGAAGGCTGGAAAGTCTGGACCGTCGGCGACGATATAGCCTGGATCAAGCCCGATGAAACCGGCCAGTTGCGCGCAATTAATCCGGAAGCGGGCTTCTTCGGAGTCGCTCCCGGAACGTCACCGCAAACCAATCCCAATGCCATCGCGGCTCTGTCGCGCAACACCATCTTCACGAACGTCGCTCTGACTCCCGAAGGCGGAGTCTGGTGGGAAGGCCTGACGGAACGCCCTCCTGAGGAATGCATCGACTGGAGAGGCAACTTGTGGACGCCGGACATCGGCAAGCGCACCGCCGCGCGAGCCGCACACCCGAACGCCCGTTTCACCGCGCCCGCCTCGCAGTGCCCCACCATCGACCCGGATTGGGAATCGCCCGATGGGGTGCCCATTAGCGCGTTCATTTTTGGAGGACGCCGCCAGGACACCATCCCACTTGTGTTTCAAGCCTTCAACTGGAGCGACGGCGTGTATGTCGGCGCCACCATGGGCTCCGAGACCACCGCCGCTGCCGCGGGCGCAGTCGGCCGAGTCCGCCGCGACCCCATGGCCATGCTGCCTTTCTGCGGCTATCACATGGGTGATTATTTCCGCCATTGGTTGCGTATGCAGCGTTCCTTCCGAGCCACTCCGCCTATCTTTCACGTCAACTGGTTTCGCAAGGACGCACAAGGCCGCTTCATATGGCCGGGCTTTGGGCAGAATATGCGAGTTCTGAAGTGGATCGTAGATCGCGCACGCAATCGCGCGGGCGCTCGTGAAACTCCTATCGGGTGGATGCCGCACTATGAGGACATCGATTGGAATGGGCTCGATTTTCCCCGTGACTCGTTCGATGAATTACAGAGATTTGATCGCTCGGCGTGGCGCAACGAGGTAATCGGGCATGAGGAACTTTTTATCGATTTACATGACCATTTACCGCCCGAGATGATCTACGAACGCGAACTTTTAATCTGCCGTCTCTAGTAGTTACCCTGGTTAGAGGACCTTAAATAAAAAAGTTTAATGTGAACTTCAGGACTCTTTCACTCCGCGAATGGGAATATACTCATGAAAGCACCAAGTGCTATTCAAGACCAATTTGTTGACACAAGGAGATATCGAATGAAAAAGATCATGATCGCCGCCCTTGGCCTCTCGCTGCTCTCGGGTATGGCAGTTTTCGCTCAGAACACAGCTAGCGGCAGCACCGATACAAGTTCGACAACAACGACGAAGAAGCACAAGACCCGCCACAAGAAGAGCAGCACCGCTTCCACTGAGACCGGCAGCACTGCCAGCAGCACGAAGTAACCGGAAGTAGTCATTGGCGTAGATCAACGCGGTTCCTGAATTACGTTGATTTAGGGCCGCGTTTCGCTTTTCTGAGTGCGGCTTTTTGGCGCGATCACGGCTTTGCGCCGTATCGCCTGTGCGAACATAACGAGAGGACAAATGTCCAAATCGACCTCGGGAGGAAGTTCGCGCATGAAGAAGATCATGGTTGCGCTCATGGGATTGTCGCTCCTTTGCGGAACGGCTGTATTCGCCCAGGACACAGCAGGTGGCACCAGCACCACCAGCACCGACACCAACACGATGAGCGGTACCGGTAAGAAGCACCACAAACACCACAAAGGCACTTCTACTACAGGCACCGACACCAGCAGTACCACCTCTACGTCGAAGTAAGCTGGACTTCACACACGGCGAACGCCCGTCTCATGGCTCTGACGCAGACTGCTGCTCTGGACGTCTCCATTGTGCTTCCCTGCCTCAACGAGGCGGAGACACTTGAGGCATGCGTTCGCCAGGCTCTGGCCGCCATTGAAGCAAGTGGCGTTGCCGGCGAAGTTGTCGTCGCCGATAACGGCAGCAGCGACGGCTCGCAGGGCATCGCCATCCGTTCCGGCGCGCGCGTAGTCGACGTTCCGGTGCGCGGTTACGGTGCCGCGCTGATGGCCGGCATCGAGGCTGCCCGCGGTCAGTACGTGCTGATGGCAGACGCAGATGGCAGCTACAACTTTTCCCATCTTCCGCGCTTCATTCACGCGCTGCGCAACGGCGCCGACCTCGTCATGGGCAATCGGTTCCGAGGCGGAATTGAGCCCGGCGCTATGCCGTTTCTTCACCGCTATCTCGGCAATCCCGTTCTGAGCTTCCTCGGACGGCTCTTCTTCCGCGCGCCCGTCGGCGATTTCCACTGCGGCATTCGCGCCTTCGACCGCACGGCGATACGACGCCTGCACCTCACGACCACCGGCATGGAATTCGCCAGCGAGATGGTGGTGAAAGCCAGTCTCGAAGGCTTGCGTATTGCTGAAGTTCCGACCACACTCACTCCCGACGGCCGTTCCCGTCCGCCTCATCTGCGGACGTGGCGCGATGGATGGCGGCACCTCAGATTTCTGCTGCTTTACAGCCCGCGCTGGCTGTTTCTCTATCCGGGCATTCTCCTGATGCTTCTGGGAATCGCGATCGCGGCGTGGCTGATACCCGGCGAACGCACGGTCGGCCACGTGACCTTCGGAATCGATACGCTGGCCTATGCACTCGGCTGCATTCTGGTCGGCTTCCACGCCTGCGTGTTTGCGGTCGGA
>JAFARV010001001.1 GCA_019245255.1 Acidobacteriaceae bacterium
AAACCCACTGGGGCAAATGATTACGACTGATGGCGGCCGCCGTGTGGTGGGCGTGGTTTCCGATGTGAGGCATGAGGCTTTGGAGAAAGCGGGCGGATCTGAAATGTATCTGCCAATGCGGCAAACCGGAGACTATGCGGACATGCAACTGGTAATACGAACCGCCCTTCCGCCGAATGCCTTGGCGACCGGTATTCGAATGGCTCTTCGGCCGATCGACCCCAGGCTGCCGGTCCGCGACTTTCAAACACTGCAGAATTTGGTGGACGATGCGGTTTCCCCTCGGCGGTTTCTGGTGCTGATGCTGACCGGATTTGCGGCCTTTGCCTTGCTGCTCGCTTCTTTAGGCGTCTATGCCGTGATTTCATATTCAGTGAGTCAGCGTGTGCAAGAAATTGGCATTCGAATAGCGCTTGGGGCGTCTGCCGTCGACCTGCAAAGCCAAGTCCTGCTCCGCACAGTCGGATTGGCCGCATTGGGGCTGGGCGTGGGAATGGCGGCGTCTCGAGTTTTGTCGAATGCGCTACGAAGCCTATTGTTCGGCGTAACGTCGGGTGATCCAATCACGTTTATCGGCATGGGAATGCTACTGATCGCTGTCGCCATCGTTGCCGGGTACATTCCAGCCTGGAAGGCATCGCGGATCGATCCGATGGTTGCGTTGCGATCGAATTGAGGATTTTCGGACGGTCAATTTTTCAGCTCGATCACTGTCCGTGAACCCATGTCTTCCGGCAGTTCATAGCGTAGTGCGATACCGGCCTTGACTTTGTGGCGTTCCGCTTCTTGGATTTCGCCATCCACGTCCGGTCCTTTATAAAGCAGTACGCGGCTACCCTTCTTGAGCGCGGGAAGAAACAAATCGAGCAGCTTATGCATCGGCGCCATTGCTCGAGCAGTTATGACCTGAGTACGCTTGGTCTTCAGAATTTGTTCGGCGCGCTCAGGACGAACGTCTGCGTTGGGAATATGCAGAGTTTCGATGGCAGACTCAACAAAGCGCGCCTTCTTCTGTATGGATTCAGCAAGTACAAAGCGAACCTGCGGAAGGACGAGAGCTAAAGGAAGACCAGGAAAGCCCGCACCTGTTCCGGAATCGAGTACAACAGATGCGCCTTCGAACAATCTCCACGGAGCGAGGGAATCTACGACGTGCTTAATCGCCGCTTCACGTGGATTCGTAATCCGTGTGAGATTCATGTACTGATTCGCCGCGACGATCATCTCCAGATGGCGTGACGATTTCTCGATCACAACATCGCGATTCGGCAAATCCGAAGGTAAATACTTGGCTAATTCCTCCGAAAACTGCACAGTCTCATGATGCCAAACCGGACTCGATCTACCCATACGCGAAGATAGAAGTGATTCATGTTAAGAGCCGGAATTGTGGGGCTTCCCAACGTCGGGAAGAGCACTTTATTTAATGCAGTGACGCAGACACGTAAGGCGATGGCCGCAAACTATCGTTTTTGCACCATCGATCCCAATACAGGGGTCGTGACCGTGCCGGATGAGCGTCTGGAAGTGCTTTCGACGATGAGTGGAAGCCAGAAACTTGTGCCCGCAGTCTTCGAATTTGTGGATATCGCCGGGCTGGTAAAGGGAGCAAGCCAAGGCGAGGGTTTGGGAAATCAGTTCCTGGGCCATATACGCGAAGTTG
Source organism: Acidobacteriaceae bacterium (assembly GCA_019245255.1). Lineage (GTDB taxonomy): Bacteria > Acidobacteriota > Terriglobia > Bryobacterales > Bryobacteraceae > Bog-105. Next base: position 1,664 of record JAFARV010001001.1, read on the forward strand.
ACGCGTTGATCCAGGTAGTCCGATGTTTTGAGAACAGCAATATCGAGCATGTTATGGACACAGTGGATCCGGTTCGGGACATCGAGGTCATCAATACGGAACTGGTGCTGGCGGATCTAGAGTCTGTCGAAAAGCGTAAGGCCAAGCAGCAAAAAGCTGCTAAGAGCGGCGATAAAAAGGCGATTGCCGAAGTAGAGCTACTGGAGAAGTTGGAAGTTCATTTGAATACCGGAAAGACGATTGTTACGCTCGATCTCACGCCCGAAGAGAGGCAAATGGTGAAGGGCTTTTTTCTGCTCACCGCTAAGCCCACGCTGTTCGCATGCAACGTTGCTGAAGACGACTTGGCGCATGCCGATTCGAATGCTTACGTTCAGCAGGTCCGCGCCTATGTTAAAGAACATCACGATACAAGCGCGGTGGTTGTGTCGGCGGAGATCGAATCGGAATTGGTGATGCTTTCGCCCGAAGAACGCGCAGAATATCTTGCTGGATTGGGAGTTACGGAAACAGGGGTTGGGAATCTGATCAAAGAGGCATACCACCTGCTCGGACTGCGCACGTATCTCACGACGGGCGAAAAGGAGACACGAGCGTGGACGATTCACGCCGG
>JAFARV010000061.1 GCA_019245255.1 Acidobacteriaceae bacterium
CTGGTTTTCAGGCAGCGTGGATCATCATAGCTCTAGCCGGAATCCACATTGATGTTGGCCCGCTGAAGCGTGTCCCGATAGTTCCACTGCATCCAATCGGCAGGTTTGCTCTTCAACTCTGCCACAAGTCGTTGCAACTCGGTCAAGTAATCGAACGGATTCGCGCCGCATAACTCGCAGCTGTGAATCAGACCCATGAATAGATCGCCGATGCGAGCGCCATTCCGGGTCTTATAAAACAACGAGTTCTTCCTGTGAAGAATCGCTTTCTTCAGCCCTCTTTCGCAAAGAATATGCCGCGTACCCGATTATGCCGCGTTGGGAGGATTGCTCCCGTTGTTTTGGGAGAATCTCGAATCCTTCTTCTTTCAGGTATCGGCATAATCACAGGCTTTCCAAGAAGGAAAGTAGCGAATCAACGGGATGGAACCCGATCGGGCACGATACCGGATGGAGTTGTACGAGCTAAAGCGCGCTGTTTAAGTTGCATGTCCGCGTGCAAATAGATTTGAGTCGTTTCCATTGACTCGTGTCCCAGCCAAAGAGCGATGACGCTGATGTCGACACCATTTCGAAGCAGCGCCATGGCAGCGGCATGCCGTAACGTGTGTGGGGTCACCTTCTTCCGAATAAGTGATGGACAAGACCGTCGGGCTGTTTTGACGTGCTTTGATACAAGCCTCTGCAATGCATCTGCACTAAGCCGTCCGCCACGCGAGCTGGGGAACACAACGTCACTCGCTTGTCCGGCCTGCTGGGAAATCCATGTTTTCAGAACCGCAGCAACATCTGTTCGTAAGGGCGTGCACCGCTGTTTCCTGCCTTTACCCAGACAGCGGACATGCGCGCCGGCCCCGAACTCGACATCCTGGCGCCTGAGCGATGTGATCTCGCTATTTCGAAGACCGGTTTGGAGAGCCAATAAGAGCAGTGCCCGGTCACGTCGGCCGACCCATGTCTCGGTGTTCGGAGCCGCGACGAGCGCCGTACTCTCTTCCTCGGTTAGGAACTCCACGGATCTTCGTTCGTAACGCTTGGATGGCATGGCAAGAACGCGCTGGCACTGGAGGCTGAATGCTGGTTCGGCGATTGCCACGTATCGGAAGAAGGCCCGCAGCGCCGACAAACGATTGTTTCGGGTGCGCGGGCAGTTACTTCGTTCCGATTCAAGGTGTTTCAGAAATTTGCCGAGTAACGATACGTCGAGATCCTCGATGCGTAGCGCTGAAGGCGCTCGCTTCAGGCTTTTGGTGGCAAACTGAAGCAACATTCGAAAAGCATCCCGGTAGGCAGCAACTGTATGTGGACTCGCGCCGAGTTGGACGAGTAAGCGATCCGTGAAGAAACGTTGAATGAGTCCGGGAAGGTTTGAAGTGTTCACTTTGCCCCTCCCGGTCGACGTCCATACAGATATTTCGTGGCGAGTTGGAGCAGTTCGGGGACGGCAGAGATGTACCAATACGTATGCGTAACATCAGAGTGACCGAGATAAGTGGACAGCTTGGGCAGTTCGCGCTCCACGTCCAAGCCAGCTTGGTACCACTCGATCAGTTTGCGAGTCGCAAAAGTATGCCGAAAATCCTGCAGCCGTGGCCCTCGCCCGATTCGCTTGCCCGTTCCAACAGGCCGCAGGCCGACAGCTTGCGATAGCTTCGCGAAGGTCCTTCGAACCGCGCATGACTCCAGGTGAAATCCCTTTTCAGTTACAAAGAAAGCGTCCGTATTCAGCGGCAACCCGAGCCGGTCGCGGCGGTTGGCATAACGGATAAGGGCGATGCGGGTTGACTCATGGAGAGGCACAAACCGGGATTTTCCGAATTTCGTTTCCCGCATAAAGAGAATGCCATTCTGGAGATCTGAGTCGGTTCGAGTAAGAGACACAACCTCCCCAGGGCGGAGTCCCGTTGTGGCGAGTAGACCAATCAGTGTCTTATAGTGTGTGCCCGCAATCGCTTCGGCGAACGCAACCGAGAGGCCGCGATCATCAGCCGCTTCACCTCTTCGTCAGTGAAGATGTGTGGTGGATTTCGTCGCCGTTGTGTATTAATCAACCGATGCGGCGGAACCTGAGTTCGTGGATCGGCTGCGCTCAACCAGGCGGCAAATCGCCTCACCATGCTCAGACGACGTGCCCAAGTGGCACGCTGCACATTCTTGGGCTGCATGGCCCAGCGGAGCGCCAGTTCGGTCGTGATGAACTCCGCTGCGTGACCTTTCATAAAATCTACGAATTGGCCGAGTGTCCCAGCGGGTTCCTGAAGTTTTGCACCGAGGGCTCTCCGCATAGCTACGTATCGCTTCAGGCTGTCTTGCAACGTGTTCATCGCTCACCCTCCAGAACCGGCCACGGGCGAGCAACTGAGCGCAATGCCTCGAAAGACACCTGAGCATAAACTGCTGTTGTATTCAGCGAGTGATGTCTTAAGACTTCGGAAATTTCAGCAAGCGAGGCACCCTTGCGGATCATTTGCGTTGCTAGGCCGTGCCGAAACAGGTGAGCGGCTCCACGGCCGCGGCGTTGGACTCCAGCTTGACGAAGCGCATGTCGCACGATGTGACCGACGGCTGCCGGTCCAGCTAAACCTATAGGCGGCGCATACACTCGGTGAAACACGCGGCGGTCGCTTTTAGTCCTGTGATCAACGCGAAGATATTGGGCGAGAGCTTTGCCGACATCGGCTAGTAACGGCAAGGATTCGTTAAACCCACCCTTGCCACGAACAAGAATTTCTCCGCTTCGCCAGTGAATGTCGTTCAGTTCGAGAGTGACAACCTCTCCCGCTCGCAGCCCAAGTCGGGCCAACAACAACAAAATGGCTCGATCACGACGGCCGGTGGTTGTCGATTGATCCGTCGCTGCGATCACTCGTTTGATTTCTTCCGGTGAAAGGAATGCAGGCACACCGGGCCTCTGACGTTTACGGACAGTGGGCACGGCGACAGACAGATCTCTTGATAACTCTCCGCAAACAAACAGAAAACGAAAGAATGACCGCAAGGCCGTCGCGAGCAATCGTTTATATTCGCTTGATCGATCGGGAATATGGCCGAGAATGAACTTCTGAATTGTGGCGGCGTCCAAAGCATTGATTGACGGGCAGCTGCCTGTGGAGAGTTCGTCCCTGATGAAGTCTCGGATAAAGGGCGCGTATACGAGGATTGAGTTCTCGGCAAGGGCTCGATCTTTCCGTAAGTAGGTAACGTAACGCTCAAGCAGTTCTTCCCCCGGCGGTGCGTCACGAGACTGGAGCAACTTGGGCACCTCGGCACGTCTCCGTAAGAACTGAAGCAATAGCCCTAATACGGACCGTTCCAAGTTCGCGCGGGCTTTGCGTTTCCGTGGTAGCCTGCTCACGAACGCTGCAATGTGGGATTCGCTGAGTTCGTGCAGGCTGATTCCATTGCGCCGCATCCATGCGGCGAACGCTTTGCTCACAGAGCGTTTCTTTTTGAGAGTTCGCTCCGCGTAACCCTCTGTACGCAACTCCTTGACGAAAACCACAATATGGGAATTAAGCAGGGCATCGGACTTTGACCCCTCAGACTCCACTTCCTGTTTGGTCGACATATTCGTTTCTCCTTCTGGTGCCTTGGCACCCTGGAGAAAACGTTACAAATTATGCCGCATCAGAAGCTTTGCCAAGGGTCATTTCCAGGGTTTACTTGACCAACGCGGCATAATCGGGTACGCGGCATATCATCGCGGAACGCGGGCTGAAGAAAGCGATTCTTCACAGAAAGAACTCTTTGTTTTACAAGACCCGGAACGGAGCACGCATCGGCGATTTGTTCATGAGTCTGATCCACACCTGCGAACTGTCGGCTGCCAATCCCTTCGATTACTTGACAGAGCTACAACGGCATGTGGCGGAGTTGAAAAGCAAACCTTGCGATTGGATGCCGTGGAATTACCGCGCCACCCTGCAGCGCACGGCTACCGGCGTAGATTCCAGCTAGAGTTATGATGATCCCGACTGGCTGAAAACCGTCCACTTCGGCCATGCACAACGCGATCTCTGAAATGCCTGTAAAACCGGCCTTCCAAAAACTGAAATCGAGAGACGTTTTCGGCCAATCACGCAAGCAGCCAAAAATGTTTCGGGCCGGCCTGTATGCGCGCGTGTCCACGAACGATCAGCAGACGCTT
>JAFARV010000132.1 GCA_019245255.1 Acidobacteriaceae bacterium
TTCCTGGGAACTGCTGGCCTGGAGTTAGACCTAAACTGGCGAATTTGGCGTTTTGGGCCGGATCGTTCGTGTTCGGCACAAGAATCGGCTTGCTGAGAGCACTGAAATCACCATTCCGTTGCGCCTGCGGAATGGCAGTTGCAGTAATCTGATTGCCAATCACAAATTTTCGCCATTCCTGGTTCCAAAAGAAGAATGTCCTCTTTCGAGCCGTGTTGTATAGCTTCGGGATAAAGACCGGACCGCCAAGGTTCCATCCGTAGATGTTATAGCGCAGCTCGGGGGCGGGAGTGCCGTATTTGTTGGCAAAGAAGTTATTGGCATCCAAAGCGTCGTTGCGGAGGAATTCGTAGACCTCTCCATGGAAGTCACGAGCTCCCTCCTTGATAGTCATGTTGATGGTGCCGCCTGAGCCGATCCCGAAATCACTCGAAGCGTTGCTGGTGATCGTATTAAATTCCGCCACTGCGTCGACGGAGGGCATCATTGTTACGCATCCGCCGCAGCCGCGATCGTAGTTTTCGCCGCCATCTATCATCCAGACGTTGTGTTCCTCACGCTGGCCATTGAAGCTGATATTGGTGCTCCCGCCTACGGATATAGGCAGGTTGAAATCCGGTAAATCGGAGGAAGCGCCGGGAGTCAGAATGGCCAGAGCAGCCATGTGGCGGCCGTTGATCGCCAGTTCCTGAATCTGGTTGCCGGAGATTAGATCGCTGACATCACTGGAATCCGATTCGACCTTGACGGCTTCGGCCGCGACCGTGATGCTCTCAGATAAGTTACCGACCTCCAATGTCGCGTCAACACGGACCGTGGCGTTGTTATTGAGGTTTAAGCTGGTACGTGCGTATCGTTTAAAGCCCCTTGCTTCGGCGGTAACTGAATAGGTTCCAATCGGCAGTTCCGGCGCATTATAATCGCCAACACTGTTCGTTTGGAGGACACGGTTAGCCCCGTGTCCGTGTTAGTGATGGTTACGGTTGCGTTTGGAATCACCGCGCCATTAGGATCGGTGACTGTACCCAAGATGGTTGCGTTTTGGGCGAGGGCAACAACGTTGCCGATCGCGACCAGGAGTAAAACGAGGCAGAACTTCTGCATACGACCTCCCCGGGCCTTGTGGATGCGCAAAAGCCGCCACGATGCTGACCGGGGCCCCTGCGCGTTTCCGATCAGACTAGTGGGGACAGTGTACTCCTGTCTGTAAGCGCTTGCAAGCGAAAAAAATCAATCCCTTCAAGGCCCTTCAGAAGCGCAAAGACTGCTAACCTGAAATTTCCACCAATCTCTTTTATGAAGTTGTTTTTTACTACCGCAGTACTCGTGTCTCTGGCCGTTGCCGCCCGAGCGCAGAGTCTTCCGGTACCGCAGCGGACGTTGATCACGCAAGCGGTTGACGAGAGCCGCACAGTGATCCTTCAAGGGAATACTCATTCACTGGCGCGGGCTGAATTTGACCAGGGCCCTGCGCCGGCAGAGCTCCCGATGAATCGCATTCAGATGCTCTTAAGGCGCAGTCCGGAGGCGGAGTCGGCGCTCGCGCAGTTTGTGGAAGATCAGCAGAACAGCGCGTCTCCGGAGTTTCACCACTGGCTGAGTCCGGAGGAATTTGGCGAACGATTTGGCCCTTCTCTGACAGACATCGGTGAGATCCTGGCTTGGCTCGAATCGCATGGTTTCCGGGTCGAGCTTGTTTCAGCAGGCCGGAGCGTGATCGAGTTTTCGGGCAATGCACGAGCGGTGCGGGAAGCGTTCCGAACCGAAATTCACGCGTACGATATTCATGGAAGTCATCACTGGGCAAACAGTTCCGATCCGCAGGTCCCGGCTGCATTAGCGCCGGTGATCGCCGGCATCGTGAGTCTGCATAATTTTGAAAGCAAGCCTCAAGTCCGTTCCATGGGATGGACGGGCGCGATAGCTCGGCCTGGCTTGCAACCGGAAACAAATCTGGGAGGAGCCGTCCACGCGCTTTCCCCGGGGGATTACGCGGTGATCTACAACGCAACACTGCTGCTGAACGCAGGCACAAACGGTAGTGGACGCAGCATCGCAGTGATTGGACGTTCTAACATCAACACGCAGGATATTGCAGATTTCCGCCGCGTGTTCGGCTTGGCAGCCAATCCTTTCCAAGTGACGGTGAACGGCACAGATCCCGGCGATCTCGGGGGTGACGAAGAACTGGAAGCTGTGCTGGATAACTCCTGGGCGGGCGCGCTGGCGCCTAACGCCAGCATCAATTTCGTAGTCTCCGCATCGACGAACAGCAGCGACGGCGTTTTTCTATCGGAGCAATACGCGATTGACAACAACATCGCCGATGTGATTTCAGAGAGCTTCGGAAGCTGCGAAGCGAACTACACGCAATCGGCGGCGAACTACCTTTCGTCTTTGGCGGAACAGGCCGCGGCGCAAGGCATGACGTACGTTGTGGCTACAGGCGACTCGGGATCAGCGGGTGTGACAATCCTTCGGCTGCAACGGCGAGTGGGCCACTTTCGGTAAACATTATTGCGTCAACTCCATACACCGTTGCCGTGGGCGGCACGCGATTCAACGAAAACGGAGGTTCGAGTTTCTGGGCCGCGCAAAACAGTTCCAGCCTTGCATCGGCGGTCTCCTACATTCCGGAAGTGGCATGGAGTTCGAATGGCGCGAATCTGGACGCGGGGGGTGGCGGCCGGAGCACGTGGTTCGCAAAGCCGTCCTGGCAAACGGGGGTTCCGGGCATTCCGACCGACGGGGTTCGGGATGTTCCAGATGTTTCACTCTCGGCAGCGCCTTCAAACGATCCCTACCTCGTGTGCCTGGAAGGATCGTGCGCGGCAAGCGCTGGAGCGTCACTCAGATTTGCTCTGGTAGGAGGAACGTCCGCTGCAGCGCCGTCCTTCGCCGGCGCGATGGCGCTAGTGGATCAGAAGACCGGCGGACGGCAAGGGCTCGCGAATCCTACGCTGTATCGGTTGGCAGCGGCGGAGAACTGGGCCTCTTGCAATGCGTCAAACGGCAGCCGTCTTCCCGCGAGCAACTGCATATTCAACGACATTACGGCCGGAAGCAACGCGGTTCCAGGTGAAGCCGGCTATGGCACGGCGAGCGCGACGTATCCGGCAGGAACGGGGTTCGATCTCGCAACCGGACTCGGTTCGATCAATGTGGCCAATCTTGCAAACGCCTGGGCTGGGGGCGCGACGGCGCCTACTCAAGCCGCCACGTATTACGGCATTCTGAACCGGTTGAGCGGCAGATGCCTGGCTGATTCCGCGGCTTCTCTGTCCGACGGCGCACCGATGATCCTCTGGGATTGGCAGTCGGGGTGGGAACAGGAGTGGCAGCTTGTTCCGGTCGACAGCACATACTACAAGCTCGTAAACCGTAACTCAGGCAAGGTGCTCGACGACAGCGGAGGCTCGCTTGCGAACGGCACACAGATGATCCAGTGGGACGCATGGGGCGGAGCGAACCAGGAGTGGCAATTGATCCCTATCGACAGTCAGAATTACCGCATCATGAACAAGCTGAGCGGCAAGGTGCTGGACGCATCCGGCGGCGGCACGGCGGATGGCACTCCGATCATTCAATGGGATTGGTGGGGCGGTTTGAACCAGCAATGGCGGCTTAAGGCTGCACAATAAGCGGGCCAGCGAGACCCGCCACGGCCGCGGTGAAGGCAGAAAAGACCTAGCGAGTTATTTCTGCCGACGCTGCTAAACTACGCTCGAATGCTATTGGCTCGGGAATTCATCGCGTACATGTCACGCGACGTTGTACGCCGCCTCAGCCCCGGGTTGTTTGAGACGTCGAACCCCGCAACAGCGGCCAATTTGGTCGCGGAGGTCATCGAAGAAGATCTTTCGGTTGAGGACAGGCTGAATGACGAAGTTCGCGATCTGTTGGAAGACTACAGCGAGTACATGCGCCGCGAGAACGTCTCGTATCAGGAAATGTTCCGGCGTGTGAAGAACCAACTGCTCGCGCAGCGCAAGGTGATCCGCGCCTCGGGACGCGACACCGGTGATCCCATGAAGCTGTCGCGCGACAAAGTGAACGATATCTCGCACAAGCTGGTAACCGCCATGCGGAAATCGCGCGATTTTCGTGTGCGCAAAGACGCGAACGAACTGCGCCTGGCACTGGTGCGAGAGATAACCGACCTGCTGCAAATGGAAGAGCGCGTGGATAAGGCCGCTCGCCAAAAGATCAAAACGCAAAAGCGGGAGATCATTGAGGGCGGGGAGGAATACGAGGTTCTTCACCGCCGCTATTACGCGGAAGAACTGAAAAAGCTGGGAATAAATCTTAGCGCGTAGGCGGGCCGGATCGCGCTAAGGGCCTGTGCCACGCAGATCATGTGCATCGTAGACCAGCCAATCCAGATTTTCGAACACGGGCTTGACGCCGGGAATCCGAGCTGCGGGGTGAAGCACGTAATAGTCAATCGGCAACGATAGAAGACTTTTGAGGCGTTCCGGCGTAAGCTTCGGCTGCATTGTGTCCTGCCACCGCCGCCACCACTCGTCGGCAAATGTATCGAAGTAGTCGGACTGCGTTCCGGTCTCCCAGTCGACCCACACGGCGCGCTTCGCCTGTGCTCGAAACATACCGGGAGCGAGCTCATGCCCTGCATCAGGAAAGAGAAACATCGAGCCTCCCCAGGTGGTTGCAGATGCCCATGCCGC
>JAFARV010000136.1 GCA_019245255.1 Acidobacteriaceae bacterium
AGAGCAGGAATTGGAGGGCCGGATTCCGAGTCCGGCCGACCTCTCAACCGCTCAGGTGCGGCGTCCTGATCGCGCAACTTCGACCAACTCTGTCTCCACGAAGTGAGAGTGAAGGGAACTGCCGATTTTTCGCAGCCGGTCAGCGAATCTGTCCGGACTTGTCGATCCGTTCGGCGTTTACGTACGGGCGCAACGCCTCCGGAATCACGACGGCACCGTCCGCCTGCTGATAGTTTTCGACAATCGCTACCCACGTCCGCCCAATCGCAAGTCCGCTGCCGTTCAGCGTATGTACGAACTCGGGTTTACCTTTACCGCTTTTCGTGCGAATTTGGGCGCGCCGCGCCTGGAAAGCATCGAAATTGGAGCACGAGGAGATTTCCTTGTACCCATTCTGGCCGGGCAACCAGACTTCAATGTCATATGTCTTCGCGGCAGAAAAGCCCAGATCACCAGTACATAGAACGACAGTCCGATATGGCAGTCCCAAACGCTCTAAGACGGTTTCAGCATGATGCGTGAGCTTATCGTGCTCTTCGGAGCTATGTTCCGGACGAGTAAACTTGACGAGTTCCACCTTCTGAAACTGGTGCTGGCGAATGATGCCGCGCACATCGCGGCCATAGGATCCGGCCTCGCTGCGAAAACAGGGAGTATAGGCGCACAACGAAATTGGCAGCTCGTCAGAGTTGAGCGTTTCGTCACGAAAAAGATTCGTGACCGGAACTTCCGCGGTAGGGGCCAGCCAAAGATCATGACCTTCGCAGCGGAACGAATCCTCGGCGAATTTGGGCAGTTGCCCGGTGCCGTAAAGGCTTGCCGAATTAATCAGAAACGGCGGCAGCACCTCACGATAGCCGTGCTCGCGCGTATGCAGATCGAGCATGAAGTTGATGAGCGCTCGTTCGAGCCGCGCACCGGCACCCCAATAAACGGCGAAGCGAGCGCCGGTCACTTTTGCCGCACGCTCGAGGTCGAGGATACCCAATTCGGGGCCAAGATCCCAGTGCGCCTTCGCCTCAAAATCAAGCGTTCGCGGCGTTCCCCACCGGCGCACTTCGACATTCGAACGTTCGTCACGGCCAATCGGCACGTCATCGTAGGGCAGGTTGGGTACGCGTGCAAGAAAGTCGCGGAATTCCGCATCGAGCTTCGATGCCTGTTCATCGAGTTCCGTAATGCGATCGGCAAGGGCCCGGACCTGTTGCTGGCGCTCCGTGGTGTCCTGACCTGCTTTACGCAGCTTCGCTATTTCGGCCGTAGCTTGATTGCGGTCGGCCTTAATTTGCTCCGATTCGGTGAGGCATTGACGCCGGCGCACGTCGAGGTTCTGAAACATATCGACGTCCAAAACAAACCCGCGATTCGCCAGTCTCTCCTGAATCTGCGTCAGGTTGTTTCTGAAGTAACCGAGATCGTACATTCCTAATCCGCAGCGTGCCTGTCATCAGACTGCGGGCGTTCGTAGAGAGGAACCCAGGGCTGTCCGTCGGGAGCGCCGGTGTAGTCGGCACGAGGCCGGATGAGACGGTTGTTACTGTATTGCTCCAGAATGTGAGCAGTCCATCCCGACATGCGGCTGACGGCAAAGATAGGCGTGAAGAGATCGATTGGGATACCGAGCGAGTAATACGTTGAGGCGGAATAGAAGTCGACGTTAGCGTTGAGATCTTTCATCTCACGAACCGTCTGCTCAACACGCGCGGATTTCTCGAACAGTTCCGTATGCCCGGTACGTTTCGCGAGTTCTTCGCTCAGCCGCTTCAAATGGATGGCACGCGGGTCGAGAACTCGGTAAACCCGATGACCGAAACCTGAGATCTTGATTTTCTGCTGCTTGTTGCTCAAATCAGTGCGCACTTTATCAACCGCCTCGTCCGGTGAACGGGTCGCGAGCAGCATACGGATGACGGCTTCGTTCGCGCCGCCATGCAGCGGCCCCTTCAGCGCGCCAATGGCGGCTGTTACGGCGGAATAGATATCGGACAAAGTCGCGGCCACGACACGACCGGCAAAGGTGGAAGCGTTGAGCTCGTGATCGGCGTGCAGGATCAGCGCGACATCGAAGACACGCTCAGACACTTCGTCGGGGCGCTTACCCGTCAGAGTGTAAAGGAAATTCGCCGCGTAACCGAGGTTCGGGTCCGAGGGTACAACGTCGCGTCCGTTGCGAAGACAATTGAAGCTGGTGACAATCGTGGCAACACGCGCCATCAACTTCGCCGCTTTCTGAGCGTTGGCATCCGGTGAGTTATCGGCCGCGAAGGGATCGTAGAGACTCAAGAGGGAAATGGCGGTACGCAAGACATCCATCGGCTGACTGCCCTCTGGCACGCGCTTAAGAAAATCGAGCACGCCATGCGGCAGATCGCGTTCTGCGACCAGCTGATGCTTGAGAGCAACCAGTTCCCGACGGTTAGGGAGCCGCCCGTGCCAAAGCAGGAAGATCACTTCCTCGAAGCTCGCATTTTCGGCGAGTGTGTGGATGTTGTAGCCGTGGTAACTGAGGATGCCTTGCTCGCCGTCGATATAACAGATGCTCGAAGTGGTGGCGACTACGCCCTCGAGTCCCGCGCCGGTTGCACTCGCCATGGAATTCTTTATGTTTCTCCCGATTCCGATTCTAGCTCTGGCACTGCTGGACTTCGGGCAGCTAATATTTGCTTGGTAGCCGGCGAGTGACGCGAGATAATGTCGGATTGGTGATGACCTCGACCCAGCTAACCGCTTTAGCCGGTTCCATCGCCCGCTCGGGCAGCGAAGTCGATCGCGAACGCCTCATCCGGGCCTTTCGGATCATGTACCAGTCCCGATGCCTCGATGATCGCGAGATTCTCCTCAAACGGCAGAGCAAGATCTTCTTCCAGGTGAGCGGGGCCGGGCATGAAGCGATTCAGACCGCAGCCGGAATGGTCTTGCGACCGGGCCATGACTGGACATTCGCATACTATCGCGACCGCGCTCTGGCGTTGACCTTAGGAGTAACGCCCGAGCAAATGTTGCTGCAGGCACTTGGGGCCGCCCGCGATCCTGCGTCAGGTGGCAGGCAGATGCCTTGCCATTGGTCGTCGCCCGCCTTACATATATTCACGTCTTCCTCGCCGACTGGGACACAGTTCGTGCAGGCGGCCGGATGTGCCCAGGCGAAGCGCTACGTAAATCCGGAATCGGACGAACTCACGTTGGTTAGCGCCGGAGAGGGTGCGACGAGCGAGGGCGAGTTTTGGGAGTGCGTGAATGCCGCGTGCCTCGAAAAGCTTCCTCTGCTGCTTTTGATTCAGAATAACGGCTATGCGATCTCGGTGCCGGTCGAAGAGCAACTGCCAGGCGGGAACATTGCGCGCTTGCTGGAAGGCTTTCCCGGGCTTATGCGGCTTGAAGTGGACGGGACTGACTTCGTCGATTCCTTCCGCGCGATGGCGCACGCGGCAGATTACTGTCGCTCGGGACATGGCCCCGCTCTTGTCCATGCAACATGCATACGACCGTATTCGCATTCGCTATCGGACGACGAGCGTCTGTATAAATCCGCATCGGAGCGCGAGGCAGAAGCCGCTCGCGATCCGCTGATCGTGTTTCCGCGTTTCCTGCTTCAGGAAGGGTTGATCGAGGTCGAGGAACTGGAACTGCTGAAACGTCAGATTGAAGCGGAAGTGAAGCAGACTGCCGATCGCCTTCTGCCAGAACCTGCTCCCGCGAAGAGCACGGTTTTGGCTCATCTGTACTCAGATGAAGTTGATCCCTGCTCACCCCAATTCGAAAAGTCGCCAGAATTTCGTGGTGAGCCGCGCACCATGGTGGACGCGATTAATCAGACCCTCGCCGAAGAAATGCGGCGCGACCAGAACGTTCTTGTTTTCGGAGAGGATGTCGCCGATTGCGGCCGCGAGCAGAACCTTCGTGAAGTGAAAGGCAAGGGCGGCGTCTTCAAGGCCACGGCTGGTTTGCAGCGCGAGTTTGGAAGCCTGCGCTGCTTCAACACTTCCATTGCCGAGGCGGGCATCATCGGACGCGCAATCGGCATGGCGGCGCGCGGTCTCAAGCCCGTGCCGGAGATTCAATTTTTCGACTATATCTGGCCGGCGATGATGCAAATCCGGGACGAGGTCGCCACGATCCGTTGGCGATCGAATAACGGATTTTCCTGTCCCATGGTCATCCGCTGCGCTATAGGCGGTTATCTGACCGGCGGGTCCGTGTATCACAGCCAGTGCGGCGAGGTTGCGTTCACTCACCTGCCAGGGCTTCGCGTTGTGTTCCCTTCCAATGCGCTCGACGCCTGCGGTCTTCTGCGAACTGCGATTCGATGCGACGATCCCGTGCTGTTTCTTGAGCACAAGAAGTTGTATCGCGAACCGTACAATCGCACACCGCATCCCGGCGTGGATTTCACAATCCCATTTGGCAAAGCGAAGGTAGTCAAGCCAGGCCGGAGTCTAACGATCGTGACATACGGAGCGCTAGTGCAGAAGTCACTGCTCGCCGCGGCACACATCGAACAGACCCATCCCGGACGCACTCTTGAGATTATCGATCTCAGAACGTTATCGCCCTACGATTGGGACACGATTGCTGCATCCGTAAGGAAGACGAATCGCGTACTGATCGCGTACGAGGACACGCTTTCGTGGGGCTACGGCGCTGAGATCGCGGCCCGTATCGCGGACGAGTTGTTTACCGATCTCGACGCTCCTGTGGGGCGAGTTGCCGCCAAGGATACGTGGGTGGCCTACAGCCCCACGCTTGAGGACGAGACTCTTCCTCAAGTAGAGGACTTGGCTCATGAGGCGGCGCGGTTGCTCGCGTTCTGATATTCCTCCGGAGTGAGCTTAAGAAGTTGCAGCACGAGCCCACCCGCCAGCAGGGGCAAGGTCACCAGCCAAACGACCTGCTGGTACAGCCTGTGGTCTCCAAGGTAACCCACAACGGGCGAGATCACCGTCTGCAGGATGCCGAACGCACACGTCAGCGCCGCTATAGCCAGACCGGACCGTGCCGGGCCGAAAATGTCTATCGGCAATGCGTAAATATTGACGCTCCCGGCAAGAGCGAAGAAGAAGCTGACCGAGATGATTGCCGTCGCCCAGCGAGCGTCCGGAGCCAGGGGAAGCAGAAGGGTAAACAGGGATCCGGCCGCGCTAACCCAGATGGCCCGACGCCGGGCAGCAACAGGATGATTGCCATGCTCGATCCACTTCAATGAGAGCCAGCCTCCGAAGAAGCCACCGATATTCGAAACCAGGGGAGGAATCCAGACGAATCGCGCTGTCTGCACCAACGTTAGTCCGTGCACTTTTACCAGATAAAGGGTTGTCCAGTTCGACCAGAGCGAATAGCTGCCCATCCAGAGTACGTTCGCAAACACCAGAACGGCGAGGCGCCTGTCGAGCAGGATGGCCCATGACGAACTCGAGTGGACCTCGAACTCCTGGTCGGCATACTTGGGGCGAATCGCCCGGCTAAGCGCGATCCAAAGCGGTATCCACAAGAACCCGAGCGCTCCGGTGAAGATAAACGGAATGCGCCATCCATATGCCTGCGCGATGCCGATCGAAAGGGGGGCCAAAGCCAGGCCTAAGCTTAAGCCGACCTGATTGAGCGCGGCCCCGAGCGCCCGTTCGGAAGGCTCGAGATAGAGCCCATTGAGCTTTCCTGCTGCCGGTACGCCTGCGGACTCCCCAATTCCGAGCGCGGCACGTGCGCAAGCCAAACCTGCCAGATTGCGGGTGAAAGCAGTGCTGATTGCGGCAGCGGACCACCACGCCACGGCGCCGCAAATTCCACTCGTCACTCCGACCCGATCGAGAAACCAGCCCGCAAATAGCGAGCTAGCCGCATACGCAATCGAAAATGCCGAAATCAAGAAACCGAAGCGCACCTGAGTAAGGTGCATTTCGGCCATTAACAAGGGCGCAAGTGTTGACAGCAGTGCCCGGTCGATATAGTTCAGCGTGGACGAGATCACGAACACGGATACCGCGAGCCACCTCAATAGCGGAAAGGGTACGGATGCGTGCCCCGAGACAGGCAAAGGAACCCGCTGCCCTTTGCGGGGCGCGCCAAGCGCACAGCCGTTTTGTGGCGTTGTGCGCGACTCGGAGGCGGCCGTGCCCGTTTTGCGCGGGTTCCTCAAGAGGACCTCTGAACGCATGTTGGAGGGTAAACGTCTATCATCCGGTACATGGAGCGCCGGAGTTTTCTTCAGACCGCTGCATCAGTCGCAATGTCGTCAGTGGATGCAAAATCGGTCGCCGCTGAATGGGAAGCGACACCCGGCAGCATCACAGATGTGCACGGCATACGAGTCGGCCACTTCACAGATGCGCGCCGTCCAACGGGCTGCACTGTCGTGCTATTCGATGAACCTGCGGTTTGCGGCGTGGACGTGCGTGGCTCCGCACCGGGCACGCGCGAAACAGACCTGTTGAACCCCATCAACATTGTCGAGAAGGTGAACGCTATCTTGCTATCCGGTGGCAGTGCGTACGGTCTCGATGCGGCGAGTGGCGTAATGCATTTTCTCGAAGAACGCAACATCGGATTTAGAGTAGGGGACGCCGTAGTGCCGATCGTACCAGCAGCCATTCTGTTTGACCTGTTTCTCGGCGATCCGAAGATTCATCCCGGCGGCGCCGCCGGATACACAGCATGCCAGGCAGCAGCGAATACGAGTATCGCCGAAGGCAGCGTGGGTGCCGGTGCGGGGGCTACGGTGGGCAAACTGTTCGGCTTGCAACTCGCTATGAAGTCGGGCATAGGAACCGCTTCCTGGACCGTTCCTCAGACCGGTCTGGTCGTCGGCGCCCTCGTGGCTGTGAATGCCGCGGGTGACGTTGTGCACCAGGATCGAACCAAAATCCTGGCGGGCGCGCGCAATCCGGACGGCCCCGGTTTTTTGGACAGCATGGCACAGCTTATGAACGGCTCGGGACCAGCTGCGAAACCAGGCACGAGCACGACGTTGGGAATTGTAGCGACAAACGCCGTACTTAGCAAAGTGGAAGTAACGAAGGTGGCACAAATGGCCCACGACGGCCTGGCACGGAGTATCAACCCCGTGCACACGCTCTTTGATGGCGACACGATCTTTGCGGCTGCTACTGGGCGCAAAGGGCATTTCGATGCGGGCGCGGTTGGCGCGATTGCGGCGGAAGTAGTGGCCCGCGCGGTACAGCGGGCTGCAATCATGGCCGTAGGCGTGGAAGGCTATCCCGCGCGTCGGGAGCTCACGTGGGCGCGCTGAACAATGCGAATTAACACTCCGCAGTCACTTCGATTTCACTACTAACCGCGGAGGCAGGGCGCAAGGCTGAGCATCGGGCCTCAAAGTCGGCCAGACGAGAACGAAACTCCGGGACGAGGTGCATCCGGCGTTCGAGCTCCTGTTCAGTTCGCTTCACCAGATCCATATCGAGCCGATTGAATGCAGCGAGCTGACTGTATACTTTGCGCCCGCAAGCCTCCTTAACTTCGTATTCGCGATCAGCCAGCGAGGTCGTAAGGCCGCGCAGCACATTTTCCGGTAAATAGTGCAGTCGGATGCCCGGATAAAGAGGATTGAGGAAGTACTCAGCCGTTGCGAGACTTTCATCCATGCGGTGGACAACGCCCGGGAGCGTGCATTCCTGCATGACGCGAACAGCCACGCCAAGGTCCTCTTGATCTGGAGGATGAAGAAAGAAACCACGGCACGCGAGATAACTCGTCTGAACGTTACACACGTAGTTTGGGTATTGCTCGATCATCTTGGAGAAGAACCCTGCCGGAGACTTTCGGTTTGCCAGCTGCCCTATCGCACCTTGATCTTCAGTCTTTTTGAAGAATGTATAAAGCGAATACAAGCGATCCAGCGGATGTCTCAAAAAACAACAGTAGGCGAAATGGAAACGTTCGTCCTTGAGGATCGGAAACCGCACATGATGGCTTGAGATGGCGCGGATATGCGGGTGCTCAACGATAAATGCCGCAAGCTCAGCGCTCGAGATCATCGAACCGGGATCAGAGCCGTGCAACTCCGCATATGCGCCATTGAACTCCCGGCGAAGGACCGCGCCAAGAGTGGTGCCGGCGTTTTTCATCATGTGGTAGTGCACCAGCACATTGAAAGTTCGCCGGTCCTGAAGGATGAACGATTCCATAGCTTACCGAAGCAGAGTTCTGGAACGCCGCAATCAGCAAAGGCGACAGCGCGGCTCGACAAGTTACAGACGGGAGAAAAGAGTGATGGTTTACCAGGTGAAGCCTTCGGCCTGGATTGCGTCGGCTTGTACCTGGACACCTTCGACATGCCGCCTCGAGCCGTAGAGCAGGGTGACCTCGTGACGTCCCGGCGCGAGGCGCAAAGAAGCAGGCGTTACCCCGTAATTGCGGCCGTCGACAAGAATCGTCGAACCGCTGGGAACCGAAGTCACCACTAAGGTTCCAGTCTGTTTCGTCATTTGGACGAAAACGGAATCGTCGTGCGGCAGGTTGAAAATGCGCTGGGCGCCGGAGTAGCCCTCCATCTGGGCGCTAAGCGTATGCCTTCCCGTTGGCAAAGACAGCGTGCACGGCGTGGTGCATGTCTTTCCCGAGTTACCGTCGAGCGTAATCTTCGCGCCTGGCGGGTCAGTGAGCAGCTCGACACTCGACGTTACGGGTTCATCTGTGCTTTGGCCCAAGTCGCTGGAGGCAACTGACCGGGCTGACCGAGACGAGGCTTGCAGTCGCGGAGGTGTTCTGCCCTCGGCAAGCGGTTTGACGGGCGCAGCTGGATTGTTCTTTACGGGCGCAGACATATCGGGCGGCGGCGGAGTCATCGGAGCGCCATTTGTCTCGGCAACCTGCACGGGCAGCTCAGGCCTTCGAAAATAGCTTAAAAACAGAATCGCACCGACAAGTAAACCTGTAAGTGCGGCAATAATCAGCCACTTTCGTCCGCCTTGCTCCTCCGGCAACGGACGCGTTGGCTCCGTGTCTGCCTCTTCTTCGTCGCGGTAAAACCTGGGACGACGCGCAGCAGGCAGATCGTAGCTAGGGAGGGGTGCAGACTGCGGTTCCGCCAACCCCACGGGCGTCGCCTCCGAAGCGGAGCTGCCCGGAGTGGCAATCCCGCCAGATGGGGCCGCGACTGCTGCCGCACGCGCGACCGGAACCGGCACCGCCCATCCCTCGCAGTCCTCGAGTGCGGCCGACAACGCCTCAACAAACGCGGTAGACGTTGAGAACCTGTGCTGGCGATCTTTTGAGAGCGCACGCGACAAGGCCTTGGCCACCGCGCGGTTCAGGGATGGGTCGACATCTTGCGCCGATGGCGGGTCCTCACTACAGATCTGATAAAACAGCTGCGACACGGATCTGGCATCAAAGGCCTTCCGTCCACAAATAAGCTCATATGTTATGGCAGCAAGTGAAAACTGGTCGGAGCGGCCATCCGGGTCAATGCCGAGTATTCGCTCCGGCGACATATATCTAGCCGCTTCCGGCACGTCCTTTCGAGTCGCAAGCTCGGCATCCTGCGCCCATGAAATCCCGGCAGCTTTTATGGAAACGTGAAGCTGTGCGGAATCAGCTATGTCGCTTGTAAGCACAATGCTGCGAGGAGACAGATTGCCGTGCACTCTGCCATCGTGGTGTTGCTTGTCGAGTTCGGATGCGATCTGCTGCACAACGGCGAGCCGTACCGGCTTCAATAGCCGGGTTTCCGAGGACAAAAGCTGTTCGAGAGAGGTTTCTTTCATGCGCTTCGACGGCCGGTTCCGTTGACTCAACTGCGAGTGTTGAGTTGCCTACTACTATAGACGCGCCAAATGCCCATGTGCGTATGCAACTTTACGCCCGGCAGGCCATCGTCAAAGCCCCTGTTAGGATGAACTTAATCCCGCGATGATTCCTGAAGTCATGCCAGAAGGCCTTACCTTCGATGATGTACTTCTGCAGCCCGCATACAGCAACGTGATTCCGTCGGAGGTGGAAACAACTACCCGTCTGACCGGAACCATTGAGCTGCGGATACCAATCGTCAGTGCCGCCATGGACACTGTGACGGAGTCGCACATGGCGATCGCGCTCGCTCAGCAGGGCGGCATTGGGATGATCCACAGGAATATGCCCATAGAGCGCCAGGCCGAGCAGGTGGACCGGGTAAAACGAAGCGAAAGCGGCATGATTGTCGACCCTGTGACGATTGAGCCGGAGCGAAAAATCTCCGAAGCGCTCGATCTGATGAGCCGCTACCGCATCTCAGGCGTGCCTGTCACGAAAAACAGCCGGCTTGTGGGTATCCTTACGAATCGTGATCTGCGTTTCGAGACTCGCTATGATCTGCCTATCTCCGAGGTGATGACCAAGGAGAATCTCATCACCGTACCTGTGGGAACAACGCTCGAAGACGCGCAGCGCATCCTGCACCAGCACCGCGTGGAGAAGCTGCTGGTTGTGGATGAGAACTATGCGCTAAAGGGCCTGATCACGGTTAAGGATATTCAGAAGAAACTGAAATACCCAAACGCCGCAAAGGACGCACAGGGGCGGCTGCGCGTTGGTGCGGCAGTAGGGTCCTCGGGTGACTTTGTTGAGCGCGCGCAAGAGCTCGTTCGGAAGAAAGTCGACGCGGTCGCCGTGGATTCCGCGCACGCCCACAATCAGCGAGTTCTCGATGCAGTGAAGACGCTGAAGCGGGTTCTTCCGAATGTAGCGGTGGTCGCCGGCAACGTTGCAACCTACGAAGCAGCACGCGATTTGATCGCACAAGGAGCTGACGGCGTAAAAGTCGGCATCGGTCCCGGCTCGATCTGCACTACCCGGGTAGTTAGCGGAGCTGGCGTTCCTCAAATCACCGCTATAGCAGAGTGCGCAAAGGCCGCACGTGAAGCGCGCGTGCCGCTCATCGCGGATGGCGGAATCAAGTATTCCGGTGACATCACCAAGGCGATCGCTGCCGGCGCGGACGCGGTGATGATCGGCAGTCTCTTCGCGGGCACCGAAGAGAGCCCTGGTGAAACGATCCTCTATCAGGGGCGCACCTTCAAGAGCTATCGCGGAATGGGATCGATGGGCGCAATGACCAACGGCGGCGGCGGAGCCGAGCGCTACTCGCAAGCCAATGCCGCTACCGAGGGCGGCAAGCTGGTTCCCGAGGGCATTGAGGGCCGAGTGCCGTATAAAGGAATGCTCGCTGAACTTACGTACCAGCTGGTCGGCGGCTTGCGCGCCGGAATGGGTTATTGTGGCTGCCGCACTATCACAGACCTCCAGCAACAGGCAAGATTCCTCCGTGTGACTATGGCCGGTCTTCGTGAAGGCCACGTCCACGACGTCATCATCACGAAGGAAGCGCCGAACTACAGAGTCGAATAAACGCTCGCCGCACGGACAGCGGTTCCCGCCAGGCTGGAATCCGATCCCAAGCCGCACATACAATCATTTGTATGAGGCGACAACAAATCCGCCTGATCGCAGCTGTTCTGTGGTTCGTTGGCGGATTGAACTACGGATTGGGCCGACCCATGCGACTCGACGCGCAGACCACCATCGTGATGAGTTCGGAGGAGCCGGAGCCCGTGCAACATGCGGCGGAAGACCTGGCCACCGATATGGCAGCGGTCTTTGGCAAGCGGCCGCCAATTGTCTCGACATTGAACGATGCAGGCGAGACGGCCATCATTATCGGTGAGCAGCCGAAGCTGCCGGAAGAACTGAAGATTCGCGGTGTAAGCGGGCCCGAAAGCTTCGTCATTGCATCTCGAACGCTAAATAGCGCCGGCCGGTCACGCGTAGCCGTCATCCTGGCGGGCCCTGACGTTCGCGGCACGATGTACGCCGTCTACGAGTTCTCGCGAAAGCGTCTAGGCGTCGATCCAATGTACTTCTGGACCGATAATGAGCCGCCGCACCGAACTTCGCTTCAGATTCCCGAGTCGCTCGATGACGAATATCCTGCCCCCGTCTTTCAATATCGTGGCTTCTTTATCAATGATGAGGACCTTCTGACGGGATGGGCACCCGGCGAGCAGAAGGACCGGACTGGCATCTCGCTTGAAGTGTGGAACAAGATCTGCGAAACGTCATTGCGGCTAAAAGCCAACATGATCGCACCCGGGACGTGGATCTTCCCGAACGATCCGCAGGTCCAACTCGCCGCCAAACGCGGGCTGATCGTGACCCAACATCATGCGATTCCACTTGGGCTGAATGTGGCGCGCTGGCCCAAGGACGTGCCCTACAACTACACGAGCAATCCAGGAATCCTCGAGCAGGCGTGGCGAAATGCCGTGCGAGAGTATGTGCCCGGCCAAGAGGTGTTATGGTCGGTTGGGCTGCGCGGCCTGTCCGATGTTAGCTATGCCTCGATGGATCCCGCCGTCCGCGAGGACAATGCCGGGTTGGGTCGCTTGATCAGCAAGGCAATTGCAACTCAGATTCAAATTGTTCAGTCCGCTCGCCCCGATGCGCGGTTCGTGACGAATCTATGGCAGGAAGGGGCGCGGCTCAGACAACAGGGTCAGCTCACCATTCCGGAAGAGGTACACACGGTGTGGGCCGATGACGGTTATGGCTATCTTCAGGATCACGGCGAAGTAACCGCGGGACAGGGTGCCTACGATCACATCGCGATGATGAATGGGCGTGCTAACCAGCTTAGTGAAATGGTACCCATTGAACGCAGTTTCTCCGAGATGGGTCGCTATATCAAGGCTCGGGCGACCTACTATTTCCTGGTAAATACCAGCGATATTCGCCCGGTCACGATGTCGACTCGCGCCGTGATGGATGTGGCATGGAAGGGATTGCCGACGACCAATGATCCTGTCGACGAGTTCTATCACGAATGGTCGGTCGAGGAATTTGGAGAAAGGGCAGCAGCTCCGCTCAGTGAACTCTATAAGCAATACTTCCAGGCTCCAGCTCATCTCGGTGATCCCATTCACGAGTACGGTGATCAGCTTTATCACACCGAGGCCCGGCAGATGCTACTCAGTTACATGACGGACGCGCCGTTATACTCAATCCCGGGCCAGGCACCCAAATGGGAGGCGCCGCGTATTCTATTGCCTGGTGCTTCGTCCTATCGTCCCACCGGAAAGGAGTGGCTGCGTGAGGCAATCCCAAGAGAAATCGATCAATGCAGGACTGCGCAGCCGCGCTGGGACACTCTATGGAAGAAGGCCACAGCAATTGAAGCGCTCGTGCCTCCGGCGCGGCGGCCTTTCTACCACGCTCAGGTTCTCGCCATGGTGAGAATCAATCAGGAAAGCAATCGAATTTTGTACTTAGTGGCCAAGGCCATTCAGGACGCGCAAAGCAATCAAGTCAGCCAGGCACACGCAGACTTAGGTCAGGCGCTAAGAAGCTTCGATGAAATCGATCAGGTAGAAAGCGCCGCCGAATATGGGAAATGGAAAAACTGGTACCGCGGCGATTGGCTCACGGGAATTTACAGGACCCGGCAATTGGTTGACGTTATGAACAAGTTCCTTGACAATCCCGAAACACACCTCGCTCCACCACTGCTATGGGATGGTTGGGAGGCTTACTATCACATCATGCATTACGAAGCCGATCGTTCCGTTGACATTCAGTGAGATCCCGCGAGAGAGACAGCCGCTCAA
Source organism: Acidobacteriaceae bacterium (assembly GCA_019245255.1). Classification (GTDB taxonomy): domain Bacteria; phylum Acidobacteriota; class Terriglobia; order Bryobacterales; family Bryobacteraceae; genus Bog-105. The sequence continues at coordinate 13,590 of JAFARV010000136.1, forward strand.
GGCCGCCCGCGGAGCACGCCCTTGCAAACCGGAACGCGCTCACGCCCGCTTCTTGGTGAGGTAAGTGTAGAAGCCAAGATCCTTGTCTGCCAGCATCTTCGTTATATACAAAATCTGACCGTAATGCATCGCGAAGTGCTCGGTGACGTGATATACAGCATCAAGACCCGATACCTCCTTGCTCGTCTGGATACTCCGTTTTTTCAGTAGATCGGTCGCGGTTAATCCGGATAGCGTCATATCCACAGCCCCGATCGTCGCTTCCAGTCTGGCGCGCAAGTCAGAAACCGGAATCGGCCCGCGCTCCTCAAATTCCGAATCGCGGTCCCGCACGTCCTTCTCTCCGCCGAGCCCTGAAAGGATCCATTGCCGCAGGTTACCGTTTAGGTGCAGCAGGAGATTGCCGACACTGTTGCTCGATTCGTTCGGACGCCACCAGACTTGCTCGTCAGTGAGGGATTCCAGGCAAGCACAAATGCGCGGCCAGAATTGCCCAACCACCGTTTTTCTCGAGATTGACAGAAAGCTTCGGGTGAGTTCTTCCGCGACGTTATCCACGGTCTACGATTGTAACGGGTCTCACCAGCGCCCTAGGCGTTTTAGAACCCAAGCTGGTACCAACAGATGACAATTGGTTGACAAAGTTCTTTCGCGGCTGCATCCAACGTGCGGTGGGGTGATCCGAGTGCATGGCGAACCAGGCCCGTAAGAGAAGCAACCCCCAAAAAAATCATGGAATAGGCCGTCCCGGAGAACGGCGAGAAAGCAATGGTTAGTACCAATCGTGTTTAGGTTTGTTTCCTAAATCGCGTAAGATCAGCTACATTCAAGCTGTGGAAGACCATACGACATTGAAGAGTCCGCGTTGCACTTCCCGCGAGATCAGTGTTTCCCGCCACCGCCGCGCTACCGACT
>JAFARV010000672.1 GCA_019245255.1 Acidobacteriaceae bacterium
GAGCCGGCGTGTCTCTTGAGATAGCGTCTGGTTTACGCTGATCCCTGGCAACTTGATGCCCTCAGCAACAGCGTGTAACATTTCGCCTAACTGTTCGCGTGAGTTCGCAACCAACGCAGCGCGGCGATGATGATGGCTGCGTCGGCAGCCGGCGGTGTAACAGATATCTTCGAGCAACGCTATCTGACCTGCTTGGTTCAAGTACGTTGAATAGCTTTCCGCAAGCGCCTTCAAGGCTTGTTCACTACGGGCGGAAAGCGGAACCAGCAACGGTTCTCGGATTTCGGTAGAGTCTTGGCGCGACTTCTCGAAAGGTTTCGGCGCCGCTTCCAGAAGCACGTGAGCATTCGTACCGCCATAACCGAATGAATTTACCCCCGCATAGGCACGCTCACTGCCTTCCGGCCACGGCTCCAAGCTAGTTGGAACCTGGATGCACATTTCATCGAACGGGATTTCCGGGTTGGGCTGCTCGAAGTGAAGGTTCGGGGGGACCTGACGATGATGCAGGGAGAGCGCAGTCTTGATCAAACCTGCGACACCAGCCGCGGCTTCCAGATGACCAATATTGGTTTTCACCGATCCTACGAGGCAGCGCTGGCCGGGCGCACGTCCGACCGACAATGCGCGATTCAGTGCGCGCGCTTCCACCGGGTCGCCAGCCTTGGTTCCAGTCCCGTGAGCTTCGATGTACTGCACATCCCCTGGGACGATGCCTGCTCGCCGGTACACACTCTCGATGAGCCGGTGCTGAGCTACTTCGTTCGGCAAGGAGATACTGGCGGTCTGTCCGTCCTGATTAATGCCGGTGGCACGGATCATCGCGTAGATCGGGTCGCGGTCACGCAAAGCGGCGCTCAACGGCTTCAGGACCACGACACCAGCGCCTTCGCCACGCACGTAGCCATCGCCACGGGCGTCAAACGTTCGGCACCGTCCTTGTGGCGACAGAAAATGTCCCTTGCTCATGACGATGAAGTATTCGGGACGCAGCATGACGTTCGCACCGCCGGCAATGGCGACGGTACAATCGCCGTTCCAGAGACTCTGACACGCATAGTGCGTGGCGACCAGCGATGAAGAGCAAGCCGTATCGATGGCAATGCTGGGCCCGCGCCAATCGAAGACGTAAGACAGGCGATTCGCGAGCAGCGTCATACTCGCCGCGGTCGTGCTCTGCGAGAACAATACATCGCGGTTCAACGGGCTGGACTGCAACATCTTCATGTCCAGCGCGAACGCGCCGATAAACACGCCCGTATCGGAGCCGGCTAACCTCTCAATCAGTAAGCCGGCGTCTTCGAGCGCTTCCCAGGTCACCTCTAACAGCAGACGTTGTTGCGGATCCAAGGCATGAGCTTCGCGCGGGGCGATGCCAAATGCCAGCGGGTCGAAATGGTCCACTCTTTCGCGAAGAAAGCCACCCTGTCTTACGTAGGTCTTGCCGGGTTTGGCGGGGTCGGGATCATAAAATCTCCGGGCATCCCAGCGTTCCGGCGGCACATCCGTGATGCCGTCGATACCACGGCAGAGCAGATCCCAGAACGCCTGCGGATTCGACGCACCCGAGGGAAAGCGACAGCCCATACCAACAATCGCAATCGGTTCGGGTGGTGCGCCGGATACCAGCTTTTGTCCGGGAACGTGCGTTTGGACATGGCCAAGCACCCGCCCGTTCCCGTTGTTCGCGTGAGTGAAGCTATGCGGTGACGGCATCTCTCACTCCGAACCCTGACGCCAGGCACCGGCGTGCTCCTTCCGGTAGTGGGATGACGCGATCGGCCATCGGGCCCTTCTTGCCGCCGCGCAATTGAATGATCTTCCAGCGATCGAGGTTCAGATTTTTGATCTGCAGATATGCGATCGACAGGCCGCCCTCGCCGAGTACCCAAGGATTGTGGATCTTAACGTCGGGAACAATGTAGCGGGCTGACATGCCGAGGCGGGCATCGTCGGTGGTGATGTTGGGGAGCGCTCCATGCATGGTGCGCTCGGAGAAGATGACAAACTCGCCGGCCTTCATCTCCATGTTCACAGCTCGTTTCTCGAGTTCGCCAAGTGCCGGACGCATTACTTTGGTGCCGAATCGATCATGCTTATTGCCGGCGTGTTTGACGGGGTCATACTCCTCGACCTCCATTGGCAGCAGCTCACGATGCGTACCAGGAATAAAGCGCATGCAGCCGTTTTTCACTGTCGAGTCGCTCACGGCCACCCAAGCGGTGAGTTGGAACAGGTTGCGGAGATTCCTGGGCGTGAGGGTAGCGGTGCGGAATGTCTCGTTAAGATAGGAGGTCGCCTGGTGCCATCCGGTACCGCCCATGCCGGGATACTTCGGGAAGAACTGGCTGCGCCAAAGAAGGATATCGGGACCGAGAAGCTGAGCCATGCGCTCCGCGATCGCCGGATGGGCATAGAGCGCCATCAGCTCGTCGTCCTCAAGATGCTTGTCACGGGCATTGAGGCCCTTTCTGGCGTAAGTCTCGTTGTCCAGCTCGGTTTTGTCAGCGCTTTTGGCTGTGGAACCGACGTACTTGTAGGAATTTGGCGGGTAAATGCGCGACTCGCGTTCCCAGAGCCGCCACAGGCGCGGAGCCACTTCCTGCATCTCTTCGCGTTCCAGAAGTTTGAACGGCCCTGCGAATCCGCGCTCCCAAAAGTTGCGAATATCGGCCTCAGACATGGCCCAGCGCGGGTCCGTTTTGACTGCCGGCTGATAGCCCGGTGGCAGGTCGAGTTTCGTGTGGACGTCGATGTACACCCGACGGCGACGGCTTCCAAGAAAGGTCGACAGCATTTTCCAGTTCCAGGAAACGGGGAGGCTGTAGCGGACATGGTCAGGAAGCAACGGGTGCAAGGGTTTCATCTGCGACAAGACGTAGCCTGCGACGAGGGGTCCGGCTTTCACGTAGCGCTTGGGTTTCTGGGCAGCGGACGCTGTGTTCATTGAACCTCCAGATGGTTTTGACTTCTTACGAAAGAAAGCGACAAATCCGAACGCCGGCGATCACGTTCAGGTGAAAATTTGCAATTTCAGACTGTGATCTGTCGCGGGCAGGACGTGCCGGCGACATCTTTCGATCCGGAGGCCAAGGGCGTCAAGTCAGTTACGGCCCGTCATTGGCCACCGGGTGAACGGAACGTGTCCAGATCCGTTCTTGCTTGGAGCTCAGTATCAGGCATAAATCGGCCGGGGCGTATACAGGAAATCACGCATTTTCCGTACGCATAACCGCGGATTTGTGAGTGTGCGACTGCCGAACTAGAATGTAAGACAACTTACATCTGCGGGATCATCGCGGGTATGGATGACCTCGCAGCGTAGTGAAGGCACGATAGATCTGCTCGGCCAGCATCGCGCGCGCGAGTTCATGCGGGAAGGTCATCGGCGATAGAGAAAGCAGCAGATCGGCTCTGGGCTTCCACTCGGGAGGAAGCCCGTCATGGCCTCCCACGAGAAAGACAAGGTCCTGCGCCTCTGTCTCTGCTCGCTGGACGATCGCGGTGAACGCTTGGGAGTCGAGCAGTCGCCCAGCTGGATCGAGAAAGATTTTGCGGGCCGACGGATGCTTAGCAAACAGATCGAACCGGGATGGAACGATCTCGCGCATCTGGCAGTCGGCATACCGGTCAGATCGCTTTACGAACTCAGCAGCGATCGCATTCGAGTGCCCATCGCGCGGCTTGCCTTCAAAATAGAGAAACACGCGCATATGCTGCGGGTATCCGACCTGCAGGGGGTGCCACAGTTCGCTTGCAAACAACACACGAGCACGATATTGTTTTAAAGGCGAAACGTGGGGCGTCTGTAGTAGATCTAACAGTAGCCTTTGTTGTCGCGGCAAGAGGAGCCATGGCTTCAACCATCTGGAAAGGCTATATCACCTTCGGTCTGATTACGATTCCGATCCGGCTTTACGCGGCTGCGCGCACCGAGCGCGTCAGCTTCAATCAAATCCACGAACCGTGTGGCAGCAGGATCAAGCAGCAAACGTTCTGCCCGCGGTGCGATCGCGTGATCGAACGTAGCGAGCTCGTCAAGGGATTCGAGGTTGAGAAGGACCGTTACGTCATTATCAACGACGA
>JAFARV010000628.1 GCA_019245255.1 Acidobacteriaceae bacterium
CTGGCGAAACACCTGTTCTTCTTTGGTGAGAAGGTGGACGCCGAGCTGCGCGCCGACGCCTTCGACGTCCTGAATCACGCTAATTTCGCCAATCCCGGAGTCAACATCAATGACCCAAGCACGTTCGGCATCGTCTCCCAGGTCCTCGGCGGCGACAACATAGCCAATCCGCAGGGATACCGGATCGTACAGGTGGCCCTGCACCTGCGATTCTGATCGTCAGCGCCGCTTCGTTTTAATAACTATAGGAGTTCCTTCGAATCCAAACTGCTCCCGGAGTCGATTGATCAGATTCCGCTCAACCGAAAAGTGCATCTTGTCGGCTTTATCTGTAAACACCACGAAGGTAGGAGGCCGGATCGACGCCTGGGTCATGTAGTAAATGCGAATATCGCTTTCAAATTTAAGAGTTGCCACGAACCGATTCAACTCGCCCGTAGTAACTCGTTTCGACGCGCTGTCAAAGCACTTACGAACCGTTCCAAAGATCCGCCGTATACCTTCGCGGTTCTTCGCTGACGCAAAAATGATGGGAGCATAGTCAAGAAACTTTAGCTGGTCGCGGATGGTGTCCGTAAACGCTCGTTTACTCTTCCCCTCCGCAGCATCCCACTTATTCACCACGATGATGACGCAACGGCCTTCTTCATCCGCGTATCCGGCGATCGTCGCATCCGAGCCAACGACGCCCTCTGTCGCGTCAACTATCAGGAGCACGACATTCGCCATGCGAATGTGCCGGCGCGCCATGACGACGCTGAGCTTTTCGGTCATCTCATGCGTCTTACCCTTGCGTCTGATCCCGGCCGTGTCAACAAAGCGATATGTTGTATTCCCTTCGACGATGCTTTCGTCGACCGCATCGCGTGTTGTACCCGCGACGGGAGAAACAATAGCTCGCTCCGCCCCGACTAACGCATTTAGCATGGTTGACTTACCGACGTTCGGCCGGCCGATAATCGCGACTTTGATGCGGCGCTGCTTCTCTTCCAGTTCTTGTTCGTCTGTGTCCTGGCTTTCTTTCGGAAATGGGTCCGTTACTAACTCGAGTAAGTGGTCCAACCCAAGCTTATGTTCCGCCGAAACTGCCACCGGGTCGCCGAGACCGAGGGAGTAAAATTCGTGGACCAGGTTTTCACGCGCCTTCGCATCGATCTTGTTCACGACCAGCGTAAGCGGCTTATTCAACGGCCGGAGCAGCTGCGCCAGGTCGCGATCGGGCGCCGTAATCTCCGTTCGTCCGTCGATTACAAACAGAATGTGCGATGCCATATCGAGCGCCACTCGAGCCTGTTTCAAAATCTCGATCGGGATCAGCGCATCTTCGTGCGGCAGAATGCCGCCCGTGTCGATCAACCCGAATTTCTTCCCGCGGTACTCCGCTTCGCCGTAGATGCGGTCCCGCGTGATCCCCGGCTCGTCGCCCACAATGGACCTGCGGTCGCCCAGAATCGCATTGAACAGGGTCGATTTGCCGACATTGGGACGTCCCACAATCACGACTGTCGGCAGCGGTTCGTCGGCGGCTCGCATTTGCAATCCCAGATTCTCATATCACCGCATCAGAGCCATGAGCGAAGCGATTGGACTTTTCACCCCGCATGCGACCATGGAATTTCAGAATTAATGGCAGTAGCTAACAATACCGGCAGTACCCGCAACATCGCCATCATCGCGCACGTCGACCACGGAAAAACCACTCTGGTCGATGCCATGCTGCGCCAGAGCGGCATTTTTCGAGCCAATGAGGAGGTGGCTGAGCGCGTCATGGACTCGAACGAACTCGAGCGCGAGCGCGGCATCACCATCCTTGCCAAGACCACCGGTATCCGCTATAACGGCACAAAAATCAACATCGTCGATACACCTGGCCATAGCGATTTCGGCGGCGAGGTCGAACGCGCTCTGAAAATCGTCGATGGCGTCATGCTGCTTGTGGATGCCAGCGAGGGTCCGCTGCCGCAAACACGCTATGTTCTGACAAAGGCTCTCGAAGCAAAACTGCCGCCCGTTCTTGTCATTAACAAAATCGATCGGCCGGATGCTCGCATTCAGGAGGTTGTGAACGAGGTCTACGATCTCTTCATCGACCTCGATGCTGTTGAAGATCAGCTTGATTTTCCGATCGTCTATACCAATGGAAAGGCCGGAATCGCCAAATACAATCCGGACGATCCAAGCGACAATCTGCAGCCGCTGTTCGAAACCATCCTCAAACATATCCCGGCTCCAAAAGGCAACCCGGAGGATGTTCTACAGCTGCTGGTAGCTAATCTCGACTACAGCGATTATCTCGGCCGGCTCGCGATCGGTCGCGTCTTCAACGGCACGCTCCGTCATGGGGACGAAGTATCTATTGCAAAACTCGACGGCGCGATTCAGAAGACCCGCATCACCAAGCTTTATTCGTTTGAAGGTTTGAAGCGAGTCGACGAGACCATCGGCCGTACCGGCGACATTCTGGCGATCGCTGGCGTTGAAGGCATCACGATCGGCGAGACAGTTACCAGCTCAGAAACGCCAAAGCCGCTACCGCACATTCAGATCGATGAACCAACGATTGCGATGACTTTCGTGATCAACAACTCGCCTTTTGCCGGGCGCGAAGGCGAGTTCGTCACCTCGCGTAATCTTCGCGACCGGCTCGACAAAGAACTGCTGACCAATGTCTCCATTCGGGTCGAGGAAGCAGGCGGCCCCGACGCGTTCAAAGTCATGGGGCGCGGCGAACTGCAGCTCGCCATCATTATTGAGATGATGCGGCGCGAGGGCTATGAACTCCAGGTCGGAAAACCCGAGATCCTGACTCGCAAGATCGACGGGGTCCTGCATGAGCCCCTCGAGTTACTCGTGATCGACTGCCCCGAGGAATTCATTGGAGTCGTAATCGAGAAGATGGGCCAGCGCAAAGGCAAAATGACCAAGATGATCAATCACGGTTCAGGACGCGTTCGCCTCGAATTTCACGTACCTTCTCGTGGTCTGATCGGAATCCGAAGTGAGATGCTGACCGAGACCAAGGGCATGGCGATCATGAACTCGCTCTTTCACGGCTATATCGAATGGCAGGGCGACATCGAAATGCGTCCCACTGGTTCCCTGGTCGCCGATCGTCCCGGAGTCGCCACCAGCTACGCCATCTACAATCTGCAGGAACGAGGGACGATCTTCATTAGCCCCGGCGTCGAAGTTTATGAAGGAATGATCGTCGGAGAGAACGCCCGCAACAGCGATCTCGATGTAAACATCATTAAGGAGAAGAAGCTCACGAACATGCGCGCATCCACATCGGATGAAGCAATCCGCCTGGTGCCGCCGCGCATTCTCAATCTGGAGCAGGCAATCGAATTCATTCGCGACGACGAACTCGTCGAAGTGACCCCCAAATCGATCCGGCTCCGAAAAAAGGTTCTGAAAGCAAATCAGCGATAGATGGATTTCTCAAGTCTCGTTATTCCCTGTGAACAATTCGTTCTCGACAATGGCCTGCACGTCATTGTTCACGAAGACCGCAAAACGCCCGTGATTGCGGTCAACATCTGGTACCACGTAGGATCCAAGAACGAAAAGCGCGGCAAAACTGGCTTCGCGCACTTATTCGAACACTTGATGTTCGGCGGCACTGAGCACTTGTCCGGAAGCTACATCGAATCGATGGAGCGCATCGGTGCCACCGATCTGAACGGCACGACCAGCGAGGACCGTACCAACTACTTCGAGAATGTGCCGACCTCGGCGCTCGACTTTGCATTATTCGCTGAGTCAGACCGCATGGGCCATTTCTACAACACCATCAATCAGGAAGTGCTCGATCTTCAGCGCGGCGTGGTGAAGAACGAAAAGCAACAGGGTGAGAATGAACCGTATGCGATCGTCGAAGATCTGGTCGTCCGTTCTACTTATCCGGTCGGACACCCGTACGATCACACGGTAATCGGGTCAATGGAAGACCTGGACGCTGCAACTCTTGACGACGTCCGCGATTGGTTCAAAAGCTACTACACTCCCTCGAACGCTGTTCTGGTCCTCGCTGGTGACATCTCACCTGACGCCGCCCGCGAGAAGGCGCAGCAGTACTTCGGACATATCTCGCCTGGTAAGCCCGTTGCCCATCAGCAAACGTGGATCGCAAAGATGGCAGGCAATCACCGTGAACTCGCTCAGGATCGAGTACCACACGGTCGCATATATAAGGTATGGAATGTTCCCGGTTACGGCTGCGTAGCGGCGGATCGATTGAAGCTCGCCGCCGGTATTCTCTCGCTCGGTAAAACCTCGAGGCTTTATAAGCGTTTGGTTTACGACGATCAAATCGCAACGCACGTCGCTGCCTATCTGGACGAACGGGAGATCGGCAGTCAGTTTGTTGTGGTTGCAACAGCTCGACAGGACAAGGATCTTAAAGACATCGAGCGAGCTGTTGATGAAGAACTCGATCGGTTCCTGCAAGACGGCCCGACTGACCAGGAACTGAAACGCATCAAAACACAATCGTATGCTGCGTTCGTCCGCGGAGTCGAGCGGATCGGCGGCTTTGGCGGAAAATCGGACATTCTGGCGACCAATCAGACGTATTTGGGCGATCCCCATGGTTACAAGCGCCGTCTCGAAGCTTACGCAGTGGCAACGCGCCAGGAAATTGTTGAGACTGCGCGCGAATGGCTGGGCGATGGCATGTATGCTCTGGGGGTCGTGCCATTCGAGGCAGATAAGCCCGCCGTTAATGGCGTTGACCGATCGCAATTTCCGGAAATCGGCGCGCCCGCTGAATTAAACCTGCCGCCAGTGCGGGAAACAAAACTGAGCAACGGCTTGCGGATTCTTCTAGCGGAGCGCCATGACATTCCTGTCGTTAATTTCTGGCTCGATGTTGATGCTGGATTTTCGGCAGATCAATTCGCGGTGCCGGGAACTGCAAGGCTGGTTTCCTCTCTGCTGACGGGCGGAACGAGTCGCCGGAGCGCCCTCGAGATCAGCGAGGAGGTCCAATCCATAGGCGCGCAATTAAGCGCCGGTTGCAATCTGGACTTATCGAGCGTATATCTTTCCGCTTTGAAGGGCACGCTCGACGAAGCCCTCGATATCTTCGCTGATGTAGTTCTCAATCCTGTTTTTCCGGACGCAGATTTCAACCGGCAGCAGCAGCTTCAGCTTGCAGCCATTGCGAATGAAAAAGTGACGCCGTTGCAGATGGCGTTGCGAGCTCTGCCCCCGATTCTCTACGGTCCCCAACACGCGTATGGACTGCCTTTGACCGGCTCGGGCACAGAAGAGAGTGTTGCGAGTTTACGACGCGAGGACACGGTACGCTTCCATTCTTCTTGGTTCAAGCCCAACAATTCGGTGATGGTCGTGGTGGGCGACACAACGCTGAACGAGATTCAATTGAAGCTTGAGCAATACTTCGGGTCGTGGCAGCCTGGCGATGTACCGCATAAGAATGTTGCCACCGTTCCGCTACCGTCTAGCCCGGCAATTTACGTCGTTGACAAGCCGGGCGCTTTGCACACCGTTGTGATCGGAGGAACCATTGCACCGCCACCTGATAAATCGAACGAAATCGCCATCGAGACCATGAACAGCGTGTTTGGCGGAACTTTTGGAGCGCGCTTGAACATGAATCTGCGCGAGGAGAAGCACTGGTCTTACGGTGCGGCTTCGGTTTTATACGGCGCCCGTGCGCAACGCCCGTTCCTGCTGTACTCATCGGTGCAAGGGGACAAATCGGCTGAGACTGTTTCTGAGATGTTGAACGAATTGCGCGGGATGCTCGGCGAAAAACCGGTCACAGAAGACGAGTTGGAGAAAGTGAAGCAGCAGCAAATACTTGAGCTGCCCGGCTCGCATGAGACGATGAACTCGATCGGTACGATGCTTGGAGACCTGCTGCAGTTCGGCTTGCCGCTGAATTTCTATAACACCTATGTGAAGCACGTATCCGCGTTGACGATTGCGGAGATCGAACGCTGCGCTAAATCTTTATTGGATCCGGAAAATTTCATTTGGTTGGTTGTCGGCGACCGGACCGCAATTGAATCCAGCTTACGGAATTTAGAGCTGGGCGAGATCGTTACAGCCGCCGCGTAATCGTGTGATATTCTTGTCGCAGATCAACCCTGAGCGGGAGTAATTCAGCGGTAGAATGCCAGCTTCCCAAGCTGGACGTCGCGGGTTCGATCCCCGTCTCCCGCTCCATCTTTTCAATGGTTTACAGGGAATTGGAAAAGTCAGCGTTCCTACAATTCCTACTTTAAGAATTTTGAGCTCCCGATCACCTCGCGGAGACGGTCCGAGGGTGGTTCCAGCACCCTCGGACCAAAACTGAAATCTCCTCGCGCAGACCAAACCTCAGAAAGCCTCTTAGTCGTTTTTTTCTTCTTCTTCGAGATCTTCCTGCGCCGCCGCTGAATCGACGACTGTTTCAAAGTGACGAACGGCAGCCAGCTTCACTTCCAAGCTCGCCACCGCGTATTCGTTTTCGTTGACATCGACAGTGTTGCCCATTTGCGCTGCGCGCGTATGTGCGTCAACACCGGCTTTCTTTGCTAGCGTCGCAAATGTCCGTCGCATGACTTGGAAGGTTGCCCACTCCAGCCCTGTCGGGCGGAGCTTCGGCAGCATATGCAGCCGCCATAGCGTGTCGCGACGGATTGGGTTTCCGCTCTCGGATGGGAACAACCAGGTTCCGTCCGTAACAGTTGCAATGAACTCCTTCCACTCGTGAACAAGCTGAGATGTGCCGAGCGTCAACGCCACTTGGCGAATCGATCGTTTCGTCTTCGGAGTGTCGATGCGCCCTCTGTAGAGGCTTCGCGTGACCCACACAAAACTCTCGTGAACGTCGGTGGGCTTCAGTGCAAGAATCTCGCCGGGTCGCATTCCCTCGCATGTCGCAAGCCGAAGTATGACTTGTTCCCGCAGGTTGAAAACATCGAGCATTCGCACCAGATCACCCGGGTCGAGCACGCGTTTCTCCCGACCGGGTTTGCAGTCTCTCGGTGTATACAGTTCCGTCGCTGGATTGCGCTCAACGATTCCCTTCGTGAGAGCTACGCTGAACATCGAGCGTAATCTGAACCGAAGGTGATCAATCACGCTCTGTGAACG
>JAFARV010000771.1 GCA_019245255.1 Acidobacteriaceae bacterium
AGGGATACGCTGCCCAGGACATTCGCTTCACTACGAAGGGAGGTACGCTGTACGCGATTGTGATGGCCTGGCCTGATGACGGCAAAGTTACGATAAAGTCCCTCGCCCAGGGCGGCCTGAATGCTGAGGGCAGCATAGGTTCGGTGAAACTGCTCGGCTCTGATTCGGCTGTGCGATTCACCCGCGATTCGAACGGGCTGCATCTTCAGCTTCCGGCAAAGACGGGTCAGTATGCATTTGTGTTCAAGATTTCGAGATAGCAGCGTATTGGTTCAGTCCGACTCGAATGTGAATTCGCACATCGTGCGCAATGTGTCCGGATTGCCTTAGTAACGCCCACAGGAGAAGAATGCTGAGAACCACAATTTCTATCGCGATCAGTCTGGCTGCGGGTTTGCAACTGTCTGGTCAGGTTCAAACGGAAGTGCCGGCGCCCGTGGCAGGCGCAAAGCCCGTCACAGTTGAGCACATCAAGATACACGGCACGGCTCTCGAAGGCAACTTGGAAGGCAACGCGGTCGATCGTGACGTGATCGTCTTCCTCCCACCAAGTTACTCCAGCGAGCACTCGCGGCGCTACCCAGTGATCTATGCGCTGCACGGTTATTCGATCGGAGCCGAGCAATGGACTCACGAGATTCATGTGCCTCAAACGATCCAGGGCGCGTTTGCACAAGGCGCGCAGGAAATGATCGTTGTGCTGCCCGATTCGAAGACCGTTCATAACGGGTCCATGTACTCCAGTTCGGTTACAACCGGCGATTTCGAAAAGTTCATCGCACACGATGTTGTGTCGTATATAGACGCGCATTACCGCACGATCCCGGATCGCGCCAGCCGCGGATTGGTCGGTCATTCGATGGGAGGGTATGGAGCTAGCCGCATCGGCATGAAGCACCCTGATGTTTTCGGCAGCCTGTATATCATGAGTCCTTGTTGTTTGTCTCCGCGACCGGCCGGCCCCACCGACCCACAGACGGAAAAGGCGCTGCTGGCCGTGAAGAACGCTGATGATTCCGCTAAACTGACCTTCTTTTTGAGGGCTCAGTTGGCTACGGCGGCAGCATGGTCTCCCGATCCGGTGAATCCACCGCTTTACCTCGATTTGCCGTTCAAGGACGGAGCGCCTCGGCCGGATGTTCTCGCGAAATGGACCGCAAACTCCCCGCTCGCCTTCCTGGATCAATACGTGGATAACCTCCGGCAGTATCGAGCGATTGCAATCGACGTGGGTGACCAGGACGGCTTACGAGGCGACACCGTCAAACTGCACGAAGCGATGGACAAGTACCACATCGGGAACCGCTTCGAAGTCTATTCCGGCACTCACACCAGTAGAGTGGCGGACCGGTTTCAAAACCACGTCATGCCATTCTTCAGTGAAACTCTTGCTGCGAAGTAGGCACTCGCTAGTGTTCAAGGCTCCCAGAGAACGTAAGCATTATCTACGCCGATTCAAGTATCAGGTTTGCGTACTGGGTAGTATCGCCGGTGCGAATCAAGCCAATTGCCTGCGGCACGCGTTTTTTAAAATCCACATGCGGCTCTAGCGTAATCGGAATCGCACCTAAGGTGTCCAGCAGAGCCGCAATCGTCTCGCCTGAGTTCATGTCGCGAAACTCTTGCGCCTGGAACACGCGGCCGATGACAAAGTTCGTTTGAATCGCACGCAGGACATCGAGCACTGTTGGGATATCGTCCACTAGAGAAATGTCGACTGTCTCAATTTGAGGCCAGAACGGAAACCCCCGGTCGGCAATGACCAGCGTATTCGTATGGCGAACCCTGCTGAGGAGTGAGTTAATTGACGGATTGAGAATCCCGGTCTTCAGCATAAGGAGTGAGGCCTAAGCGTCTTGCGGTTTAGCAGCCTCCATTCGGGGTCCGAGAAGGGAAAAAGCCGTGATCACAATGTAACAAGCCATCGGAACCGCCTGATATTGGCCGGCAGCCTTCAAGGCCGCCACTTTCGCGGGCGAAAGATTTACGTTCGAGAAAATGAAGATTGTGCCAATCAGCACGCCGGAAATGGATCCGAGCGGATTGAACGCTTGTGAGAAGTTGAGCCGCCGCTCGGCAGTTTCGGGGTCGCCGATTTGCGCAATGAACGGGCTGGCGCCGGTCTCTAGAAAGGCCAGGCCGCTTGCGATTACGAAGAGCGCGAAGAGGAAGAACGGGTAACTTTGACGCCCTGCAGCCGGCCAGAAAAGGAACGTGCCCGCACTATAAAGCAGCAACCCCGTAAGCAGACCCGCTTTGTAGCCTTCCTTGCGCATCAGGAATGCAGCTGGCATCGAAAGAAGGAAATAGCCCAGGTAAAAAGCGGACTGTACCAGACCGGCCTGTAGCCTGGAGATTTCGAATGATTTCATGAACTGGCGGATCAAAACGTCGTTCAAATTATTCGGTATGCCCCAGAGAAAGAACAGCGCCGTAACAAGCACGAACGGGAGCGCCGTCTCGCGCGAGAACAGGTGATGGGGGATGGTGGAAGTTTTTTCTGTCGAAGGAAGTGGACTGTTAAGCACCCGGCCTCGCAACCAATCGCCTGTGTGAGTGCAGGCTGCGGTCGAAGACTCCCCAGGCGATCGCAGGTCCAGCTTATCATCTTGTGGAGTGCGAGCACGTAGAGGTAGCGTTAACTGACAGTAACCGTTAAACGCCTCACGACCACACATAATTATCATTGACAGGCACGTTAATCCGTAGTATCGTTTCTCTACGAGCTCGCTTACTTTAACGCTTTTTTTAGCGGTAAGTAAACGATCGAAGCGGTGCCGGGGGGAAAAATCGATGGCTTTGTTCGCCAGATGCAGAAGTACGGGCATTCCTGCGTGGTTCTGCTTACTTGGTCTGTTCATTGGACCCGGCGTTTTTGGTGTATTGCAGGCACAGGAGGCCTCAGCGACGGTTAACGGCCTCGTGTCCGATCCCTCAGGAGCTGCGGTGCCGAATGCGCAAGTGAGCTTGACCAATACTCAGACCGCCGTCACCAAAAACACGAATTCGAACAATAACGGAGCTTACGCTTTCCTCAACATTGTCCCCGGTGTGTATACAGTTCAAGCGAGCGCGCCTGGGTTCGCCACTCAAACCCAACCGAACATCACGCTCGAAGTAAACCAAACCGCGACGCTCGACTTTCATCTCACTGTCGGCGCGGCAAACACGACAGTGACTGTCGAAGCTGTAGCCGCGGGCGTAGAAACAGCGACCGCTGAATTGGGCACCGTCGTTACGAAGCGAGAGGTGACCGACTTGCCGTTAAACGGACGGAATTTCACCCAGCTGCTAACGATTACTCCCGGCGTCGTCAACATTCATACCGATCAGAGTGCGGGTGGGGGTGGAGGATTTGTCGGCAATGCCCTCGGCAACTTCTCTTTCCCGTCTGTCAATGGATCCCGTGTCCGCAGCAACACATTTCTCCTCGATGGCGTGAATAACCTAAACACGTTTCTGAGTACGTATAACTTCCAGCCGATTGTCGACGACATCCAGGAATTCAAGACTCAAGGCCATAACGACCTCGCTGAGTACGGGGGCGTGACGGGCGGAATCGTGAACGTGGTTAGTAAGTCCGGAACAAACGATTATCACGGAACGCTATGGGAATTCCTGCGAAACGAGCAGATGGATGCCCGCGGCTTCTTCGGCGCAGCGCGCACTCCGCTACGCCAGAACCAGTTCGGCGCTGCGGCGGGGGGACCAGTGTTAATTCCAAAGCTTTATAACGGCCGGAATAAGAGCTTCTTCTATGCGGCGTATGAAGCGTACAGACAGCGCTTGTTCAATGAATCGGGTACGCTCGTTCCGAGCGATGCGGAGCGTGGCGGCAATTTCAGCGAGATATGCGCCGCCGGATTCACAAATGGGCTTTGCAATAATCCAAGCCAGCAGATCTACAACCCGTTTACGACCACGTACAATGCCGCAACTAACAGCTATTCGCGCCAGCCGTTTCCGGGAAACGTCATCCCGTCCGGCCTGATTAGCCCAATCGCACAGGCATATCAAAACATTGTTCCCCACGCCGGAACGCTGATAAACGGAAGTAACCTATTTGAGCCTAACCGTAGCCAAACCAACCAGGATTCCGGTTCGATCAGGGGCGATCAGTATATCAAGAATTCCGACCAGATCATGTTCCGGTTCAGTAAGTATTATCAGGTTTATGACGTTCCAAGCAGCGTGATCGGCTACTCGGATTCCGACATATTTGGGTATAACATCGCGGCGCACGAGACGCATACGTTCGGCCCAACCGCAATCCTGGATGTGTATTTTGGCAGAAACTACGGAATCAACGACCAGACGGCGGGCGTCGTTGGCGAGACCACATCGTCGTCGTTCATGAGCCAACTCTCAAGTGCAGGGATGGCTGCGGCTATGCTGAACAACGCCGGCTATAGCTATGCGCCATCCATTGGTGTCTCGGGTTACGTGAGTACTCCTAACTCTTTTTTGCAGGACACCGGGCTGGCGGATGTGTTTCAATACGGCGGTAATTTCACGAAGATCATCGGAACGCATACGCTGAAACTCGGCGTTGATTTTGAAACCAACAACTTTACTTCTCCGATCCGTTACACAAATGAGGCATTTGGAACCGCTCAGAGTGGCGGATTGGGAGCCTTACAGGGCGTGGGCGGAAATGCCTGGGCATCCTTCCTTCTTGGGGTCCCGAGTGGCGCTTCCATCCGGGGCGTGAACGAAGTCAATCACGGTGGCTGGGACAACGCCTTCTACATTCAGGATCAATGGAAGGCAACCCCGAAGTTGACGGTTAACCTTGGTTTTCGTAATGACATGAAGATCGAGCCGATCTACGGGGCTGGGAAGGACCTTTACACGGGCGACGCCGATGCAGTCACCGGGCAGTACATTCTGACGGCTGTACCTCCGAATTGCTCCGCTACGGTTGGAGCGCCGTGTCTCCCGAACGGAATTTACGTCCAGGGTGGGGGCCCAGATCCCTATAACGGCCTTCCTCCACATGTAATTGTTGCGGGCAGCGATCATCGCATCGTACAGAACTCGTTGTTTAATTGGGCGGGTCGCGTTGGGTTGGGGTATAGATTGACAGACAGAATCGCGGTGCGGGCAGCTTACGGGCGGTTCTATGACATGTGGGGAGCCGTCACGCAACTGGCCCAGAACTTCGGCGGAAACTGGCCGGCCGTGGCGACCATCAACAACCCCCTGCTGAATCAAAACGTCCCGAACGCACTCATAAACAATCCCCTTGGCCTTGGAACAAGCGCAGGTATTGTCTATCCTCCGGCAACCTTTTCGCAAGTCAGCCAATGGATGGTCGATCCGAAATTTAAGACGCCTTACATGGACCAGTGGAATTTCGGTGTCGAGGATCAGATCATGACCAATACGGTGCTGAGTGTGAACTACGTCGGCTCGGTCGGGCGCCACCTGGATTGGGGCCCTGAACAGAACACCGCGGTTACACCTGGCCCGGGCAACTTCCAGGACCGTCAGCCCTTCCCTTACATGCTGCCGCAGTGGTTTGACCAGAGCGTAGGCAACAGCAGATACAATGCACTGCAAGTTACCGTGAATAAACGATCGTCGAGCGGAATGGCTTTCCTGCTCTCATACACGCTTTCACGGTCAACGGACGACGGGTGCTCCGCCGATATAGGAGCCGACTGCAGTGTTCAGAATGTCTATAACCGTGCAGCCGACGTTGGGCTATCAAGCTTCAACGAAAAGCAGGTCTTCTCGGCCTCATTCACGATGCAGTCACCGTTCGGAAAATCGCGCTGGAATGTAAATAAGTTAGTCAACGGGATTGCGGGCGGATGGCTGCTGAACGGCATCGTCCAACTTGGTTCCGGGTTCCCCTACGAGGTCGATACGAGCACGTCTACCGCGAACGTTTGCGGCTGCAACACCGAACGCGCAAACTTGGTTGGTGATCCTAATGCAGGCCATCTTGGCGTGAATACCACCTGGTTCAATACTGCGGCATTTGCGAATCCCGCGCCATACACCTTCGGCAATGAAAAACGCAACTCTCTTGTGGGGGACTGGCAACGGAATGTGGACTTATCCTTGTTCCGCCAGTTCCATATAGGCTTGGGCGAAACAAGGTACTTTGAGTTCCGGGCAGAAGCATTCAACGTCTTCAACAACGTGGTGTTCAATAATCCGGATGCCAACATGACAGATCCGAACTATGGCAGGGTAACTTTGCAAGCGAATGCGCCGCGGCAGCT
>JAFARV010000925.1 GCA_019245255.1 Acidobacteriaceae bacterium
GATCGGTTTCCCGATCGGTACTTTCATCTGCCGGCACGGATGTTGGCCAGTTCAGCACTGCGATGCCCGGAAGCGTTCTTACGCGCGCGACCAGCAGGTTCGTGTAGGTTCGGCATAGGCCTTGCAAGTTATTCCCCTGAGAAATCCAGCCGGTAGACGGGACCGCCACAAACCAAACCTGATTGGCCAGACGCAATAGGATGGTGAATTGCCGAACGAATTCGTCGATACGGACGCGCAGTTCGTTGCGCATCCAGCTTTCACCAAAAGACCCATCCGATCTTAGCTTCAGGTCCTCTCTCAGCCAATCTTCGATACGCAGCAGCACGGCAACTTTGGAGCCGGGCTGCGAGGTGACCAGGTATTCACTGAAGTCTGTGAATTGGGCAAAGTTCACTCGTCGAGCAATTCCCGCATCGGTCAGCACGCGCTGCAGTGAATCTACGATGGCAGTGCACCTGAAGGTCGCCGCCAACGTTAAATGCAGTTCTGATTTAAGCTCAGCGCCCTCAGTTGGCATTCACTCCCCAGACCCAGCGAACAGCGTTATCGTGATAGATCTTCTTCAGTACGGAACGCGGAAGATCCAGTCCGGTAACCCTCATTCCGAAATAGTCGAACGTATCAGACGTCGCAAGATACCGCCACTCGGCCGCGTACCGATTTCGCCAAACAGTAGGCGATAACCGGTGATCCTCGCCAGCATTCTTTCCTAACGAACCTTGATAAAAGGTAAGATCCGTACCGTACAGGATCCGATCCTGATAGTGCAGGATAAACGCGCGCACTTTGTCCCGCGGTTGGGTCATTAAGCTCGGCATGCGTGCTGCCGTATCCACTGCAAAATTTGGATACAGGTTCAAATGCGTGGCCACGTCTTCGAGATGGTCTTCCATGCTCCCGAAATGCGCTCCGATAACGCGGAGATCCGGGTGGGATACGAGAACGTGATCTCTAGCGCGCAGGATCGCAGCTTTCGATGGAGCAGCCGGTTTCTGGAACATGTTCCATTGGGGATTCTCGGAGTAATATGCCGAATAGATTCCTGTTCCGGTCCACGCTGCATCGGGTTCTGCGCTGTGGGTAATTAGGGTTTTGTGATGTTGCGCGATATCCGTGTGAATGGATTCAAAGATTGGATCATCCGGCATAAGAAACTGGTCCGAGCCGTTCCTGATTTCCATTCCCACGTTCTTCCAGATCTTCACTGCTACGGCGCCAGACGCGAAATCGCGATTCAGCTGATCCACGGTACTCTTCGAGAAATCCGGATCGTTCACCCGGTACGGATCGAACGTAGTACAGAGGCGTACATGACCCATGCTCGAACGCGCGAATTGTAAAGCAGCCTGCCTCTCACATTCGGCGGAAGCAAGGATTGGGGTCGCGTGGTCGATATACATGATGTCGAGCACATGCATATGCCAGCGCTCAAGCATGCGCACCAGATCTGGGTTTGCTTCAAAGACGTGTGTATGGACGTCAATCGGCTCCAATGAGGCAAGTTCTGCGAGCCGGAGCCACTGTAATGGGACGCTTCTATATTTCGCGGCTGGCCGAATCGTTACGACCAACAGTGTTATGGCGCAAACGACGAAAGCAGCCAAGAACACGGCGTATCTGCTGGGCACGCGTCGTTGCAACTGCACCTTAGAATCCGTGGTTGAATCTTAAGAGCAATACAGGTTGGACAGTCGGGACACCAGTTTCGATCCCGCAACAAAATCCCGGTTATCAAATAAGACAGGCGCCCGGTCCCAGCGTGAACCAGGCCGGACGAAGAGCGAAACGGAGTCGATGAGGCATTTGCCCTTCGTCCAGTTGATCACTTCCTGAGATATGCACTTCAGGCCAGCCCGTGCGCAGTAATCACGGAATAGAACCGCGGTCATTGATCTGGCCCGGCCGGCTTGTAGATTGATCGAAAGGAGCGTTGAAAGATTCTCTTTCGTAACTATCCGTCGGCGCATGGCAGAAGGAAGCCTGTTGTAGTACTCAACCGCCTTCAGCCGAACTGGATAGGCTCCAATGTTGGAGTGATGTATAAAACCCACTCCGTCGGGGGTGAGTTTCCGGGCTATCTGCACCAGATATGCTTCGACTACTTCCTTTTCAGCGTGTACCAGGGAATCAAAGCTGAAGACGAAATCAATCGCGTTGTCCGGAACAGCCGCTAGGGAAGTGCCGTCGTTGACGTGAAATCTGATATGAGAATCCAAAGCGAATCGCGCCTTGCAGTATTCGATACATCGGGCCGAAATGTCTACTCCGATCATCGATTGGCATTGGTCCTTCAGAAAGCGGGTCCACCGGCCAAATCCAGGTGCGATCTCGAGTATCCCGGAGCACGGAAGAAAACGACGGATTCGTGGATAGAGGACAAAGGACCACAGAGCGTCGGTTCCGCCGAATGTCGCGGACCACTCGTCGCCGGCGCTGGGCCAATCGTACTGATCATTCCAGACTTTGAGATTTTCCTCAAGGGTTGCCATGGAATCCTTCGAGTGGCTTAAGCGCGCGGCACCGGAGAGCGCCGAATGCCTTTCAGCTTCTGCATGGTCGCCGCCTGAAATTGATTGTGCTCGGTGAAACGTTGGTAGGCCTCAGTCTCGTGCATCGACTGTAAGATATCGCTGAGACGGCGGCCAGGATCAGCCGTGGCCTGCTCCAGGATTTGCTGATACTGCGCGATCATTCGGGTGATCATTGCGGGATCAAGGAGGCTTGGATTGTAGACCCAGGTGCCAGCAAGCTCACCGCCTTTGTTCCGGTAGAAGACGGCGAGGTCGAACTTGGAAGGCATGTCGATGTGGAACGTGCTCATCTCAAGTCCCGGCAGCGGAGGGCTGCTCACAGGCGTATTTAGATGAACGAAGAGCACTTGCACAAGCGGATTGCGGCAAGTCATCCGTTCGGGTTGCAGTTCCTCAACCAGCCTGTCGAAGGGCACATCCTGATGCGCGTGCGCATGCAGGGTCACCTCGCGTACGCGGTGTAACAGTTCCGTGAAGGGCGGATCGCCGGAAAGGTTTGTCCGCAGAACCATCAAATTAACGAAAAAGCCGATCAGTGACTCTGTTTCGGCGCGCGTGCGTCCAGCGAGGTCAGTTCCAAGCACGATATCCGGCTGCTTCGTCAAATCCAGAATCAATGTCTGGAAGGCGGCGAGCATAGTCATGAATGGCGTCACACCTTCTTGCCGGCTCACCGCAAGGATCTGATCAGCAAGCGTCTTCGGCAAAGTCAGGCGCTCGATGCCGTTGCGCAGCCCCGAGATTGCCGGAACAACACTGCGATCCGAAAGCGAAAGGACCGGGGGCGCCCCCGCCAGAGAGCGTTTCCAATACCCGAGCTGTTCTTCCAATACGTCCCCTTGGAGCCAGCTTCTCTGCCACACGGCGTAGTCGCCGTACTGAATCGGAAGCTCGGGGAGATGCGCCTCCTGACCTGTCAAGGACGCTTCATAGAGCGCTGCGAGATCCGATTGCATGATACCCATGCTCCAACCGTCGCTCGCAATGTGGTGCATGTTCACGAACAACACATGTGACGCCGCTTCGAGCTTGAGCAGCATGGGCCGGAACAGTACATCCGTCTCGAGGTGGAAGGGCCTTGCAGCCTCTTGCTGGATTATTCGCTTTGCTTCCTGCTCGCGTGCGTCCGAGGGCACAGAAGTCAAGTCGTGGATGCATAGCAGAATCTTTGCTTCCGGAAGGACGACCTGTACCGCAATGTCCTGCTGTGTCCTGTATACGGTTCTGAGAATCTCGTGCCGGCGGACGATTCCGTTGAGTGCATTCTCGAGTGCCGCAACATTCAGCGGCCCGGAAAGCCGAACTGCCCAGGGAATTGCGTACAAAGGACTACCGGGTTCCATCTGATCAAGGAACCACAGTCTCTGCTGCGCAAACGATAGCGGTAAGCATTCCGCGCGACCTGCGCGAACGATGGGTGGAGCGACGAGTCCGTGCTTACGGCGCTGCAACGTCTCTATCAGGCGCGCCAGGGAGGCGACAGTGGGAGCCTCAAACAACGCCCGCACAGAAACATCGACACCAAACGCCGCACGCGCCCTCGCGATAACTTGTGTAGCCGAAAGGGAATGGCCACCGAGCTCAAAGAAGTTATCCTCGGCCCCTAGCTGCTCAATGCGCAGAACATCGGCCATGATCGCGGCAAGCACCTGCTCGACCTCCGACTGCGGGGCGATATAGGTTGCCGAATAGTCTGAGGATTGCTCTGGCGCCGGAAGCGCCTTCCGGTCGATCTTGCCATTCGCGGTCAAAGGGAGGCTGTCCAACAGCACGAATGCTTGCGGAACCATGTATTCGGGTAGCTTGGCGTTCAGCCACGACCGCAACTGTGGAACCACACGCGCGGCTCTCTTCTGGCGTAGCGGATTATTCGCGTAATTCCTTAATTGCCTAAAGGCGCGCGCTTCACCCGGATAGCGCGGTTCGGCAGAATCGGTGTCTGCGTTGGCGCCTATCCTCCGCAGCACCACATCACAACCGCCATTAACATGTTTTTGCGACGCGCGAATCTCGACGCAATACGGCAAGTCTTGTTCTAGTGCCCACAGGTCTTCCGGATCGACCGCCTGACTGTCTCCCACACGCCTGCTTACCAGTTCGCGCAATTCTGCCACTGTCGTCTCCGCGCGAGCCTGCGCCAGCAGTTCCAGCATCGCTACCTCTTCTCGCAAGCGCGCGTTCGGCACATCCGTCACGCCCAGCATGTCCGGCTGTGTACTGCGGAGAGTCTGCCGTAAAAGATCCAGGCTGAACGACTCTTTCTGCCAATCCACCCAGGGACACTCGATCATCTGCACGGGCGTCTCGCTGATATGCAGCGTTACGTCGTAGCGGAAGCGCGTCAACTCGTTATGCGCGCGCCCACGCTTCAGCTGCACCTCAATACGCCGGATCTTCGGTATGCGCTGCCGCAAGGCCGCGAACAACTCGGGATCCAGCAGCAGTTCGCCTTCCTGTGCCACGTTCAGACGCACGCGCCGCCGCATCTGCTCGGCCGTCATCGTCGCCGGCGCCTGATACATCAGCACGGAGGTCTGGAACATCTCAATTGACGGCAGGCTTCGCAAGTCGCCCAGGAATACCGTCCCTTGCGGCCCCACTGCTTCCACTGCCCCGGTTACTACTTCGAGGAAGTAATCCAGATCCGGGAAGTATTGCGCCACGGAATTCAGAATCACTGTATCGAACTGTCCTGCGCTGGCGGCAAATTCGTGCGCAGGCCTTCGTTCGAGCGTGAGAAGCTCGGGGAGATGTAGTTCGGGCCGGTGGACGTGCTTGGCCAGTGCATTCAACGCCGTGTCAGAAATGTCGGTTCCGTAGTATCGCTGGCAATGGGGCGCCACGCGGAACAGCAGCAGTCCGGTTCCGCAGCCGATCTCCCATACCCGCCGCGGCTGTAACTTCAGAATCCGATCTACCGTGCTCTCGACCCACACCTTCATCTCCGCGGCCGCAATCGCTTGTCCGGTATAGCTGCTCTCCCAGCCCACGATATTGAACGTCGCGTCGCCGCCATTCTCGCCCTGCCGGTAGGCCTCGTCAAACGTCACCGACCATTGCGAAACCTGCTCGCTGGCGAGCGCTTCGTCGCTCGCCGTGATGTCCGATCCCCTATACTCCGGGTTGGCAATGACATACGCGATCAGACGCTTGTCCCCGGGCTGCTCCTCGCGCACTGTCACCACACTCTGCCGCACCCCAGCGTGTTGCCCCAGCATCGCCTCAATCTCGCCGGGTTCGATCCGATATCCCCGAATCTTTACCTGATCGTCCACTCGCCCCAGATACTCGAGATTGCCATCCGCGAGATAACGGACCCGGTCTCCCGTCCGATAGAGGCGATCGCTTGGGCGATTGCTGAATGGATCTGGCACAAACCGCTCGCTCGTGAGCTGCGGCCGCAGCCAGTAGCCCCGTGCAAGGCCTTCACCTCCGACGTACAGTTCTCCCGGCACGCCTTGAGGTACAAGATTGCTGTAATCATCCAAAACGCGCACAATTGTGTTAGCGATGGGTTTTCCGATTGGAGGCGCACCATTTCCCGATTTAGGGACGCTAGCACACGATGTGACCACCGTGCTCTCCGTTGGCCCGTAATGATTGATTACCTCGAAGGAAACACGGGGCCCGGGACGTCGGCTCAGCCTGTCGCCGCCGGTCAGCAGTGCGCGGAGCTTTAAGCCGCTGCCGCCCGCAGTATCTAGCAGCCCGAGAAATTGTTCCGCGAGCGGAGTAGGTAGAAACGAAAGTGTGATGTGTTCGCGTTCCAGCCAGGAAAGTAACTTTTCGGGAGAGGTTCTGGCCTCCTCGTCAGGAAAATGCAGACTAGCGCCTGCAGTCAGATAAGGAAAGATCTCCCATACCGAGGCGTCAAAGGCGAGACCGGCGACCTGCGTGGCGCGATCGCATGGCCGAACACTGTACTGGCGCTGGTGCCAAACAATCAGATTGACCAGCGAACGGTGTTCAACAAGAACTCCCTTCGGCCTGCCCGTCGAGCCGGATGTGTAGATTACGTACGCCAAATCTGATGAGCGGGCTAGAACTGTAGGATTCTCCCCTGATGCCTCTGCGATTGTCGGCCAGTCGTCATCTAAATGGATTTCCTTGGCCGCATGATCTGGGAGGTGCTTCGAAACCGTGGCCTGAGTGAGCAGTACCGGCGCCTGGGAGTCCTCCAGCATGAACGCCACTCGATCCTTCGGATACGCCGGATCGAGTGGCAGATATGCGGCTCCGGCTTTCAATACGCCAAGGATTGCGGCCGTTGTTTCGAGCGACCGCTCCATGCAGATTGCGATCAATGCCCCCGGGCCCGCACCAAGACCGCGCAAGTAATGTGCAATTCTATTCGCACGTTCGTTCAATTCTCTATACGTCCTTGCACTACCTGCAGCGGCGACGGCCAATGCGTTTGGGGTAGCTTCGACCTGCTGCTCAAACAGCTCGTGCACACAGATATCGCACGGATATTCAGCGGCTGTTGAGTTCCACTCAACAAGCAACTGGTGCTCTTCCGCTGCCGTCAGGAGAGGCAACTCGTAAATGCGTTTATCGGGATTAACAACAATCGCCTCCAGCAGTGTCCGGTAATGACCGATCGCGCGGCGAATGCTCTCGGGATCGAAGAGATCCGTGTCGTACTCTACTCTCAGCAACACGCTCCCGTTCAGTTCAAACGCGAACCAAGCTACATCGACAACGGACGTCTTTGCGTGAAGCGGCCGGCGCTCGAGCCGCAGTTCCGGGAGCTCCGCTGCCTGCACAGGGGCGGGCTGAAGCGCAAACACCACCTGAAAGATCGGATTGTGGCTCAGATTCCGGTCGGGATGCAGTTCTTCGACAACACGCTCAAACGGGACGGCTTCGTTGGCGAAAGCGCCCAGGCATGTTTCTCGCGTGCGCTGCAGCAACTCGCGCCACCGCGGATTGCCGGATACGTCCGTTCGCAGCGCCAGCGTGCTCACGAAGAAGCCTATCAGCGGCTCGATCTCGGTGAGGTTTCGGTTTGCGCTGGGCGAGCCTACAACGATGTCTTCAAGTCCCGAATACCGCGAGAGCAACACGTTGAACGCGGCAAGCAACCCCATGAACAACGTGGCGCTTTCCTCGTGGCAGAGGCGCCGCACTTCCGAGACCAAGCCCTCGGGCAACACGGTTTCCTCAATCGCGCCACAATGCCGATCCGTATCCGTGCGCGGGCGATCAGTGGGGAACTCAACCAGTGCCGGCGCGCCGCTAAGGCGCGGTTTCCAGTATGCGACCGCGTGGCGGAGGACTTCTCCTTCAAGGTGACGACGCTGCCAGATGGCGAAATCGGCATACTGGACCGGCAGCGGAGGCATGGGGTCCGCGAATCCTTCGCACGCGGCGCGGTAGTGGTTGGCAATCTCCTCCATCAGAATGCCGTGTGACCACCGGTCATAGATAATGTGATGCGCGTTGAGCACCATCTCATGCTGGTCATCCGCCAGCTTGACTACGAGCACCCGAAGCAGTGGACCTGCGGCGAGATCGAAAGGCGTAACCGCCTGCTCCTCAAGCACGCGGAGAGCTTCCATCTCTCTTGTGCTTTCCTCGAGATGCGTCAAATCGACACACTGCACAGGAATGTTGAGATCTGGTGCGATGACTTGAACCGGTCCTGAATCCGATTGAGTGAAGGTTGTCCGAAGGGACTCGTGCCTGCGCACGACCCTGTCGATTGACAGCTGTAGCGCGTCCCGATTCAACTTTCCGTGCAGACGGTACCGCTGGGGAACGTTATAGAAGGGATTTCCAGGAGCTAATTGGTCAAGGAACCACAGACGCTGCTGCGCGAACGAAAGCGGCGCGGTGTTGCCGCGTACCTGCGGCGTGAGCGATGGAAACGAGGTGGCACAAACCCGGTTTGCGTCAATTCTCCGCGCAAAAGAGGCCAGGACGGGTGACTCGAAAAGCGCCTTCAACGGGAGTTCCATCTCATACGTATCGCGGACTCGCGCCAGCATTTGAGTAGCTAACAGTGAATGTCCGCCGGCGAGGAAGAAATTGTCATTACGCCCCACCTTGTCCAATCTGAGAAGTCTGGACCAGATCGCACTCAGGGTTTCTTCCGTTGGGTTCGCGGGGGCTTCGTAGCC
>JAFARV010001021.1 GCA_019245255.1 Acidobacteriaceae bacterium
CAGGACATTGAGGACTTGCAAGATGCGCTGAGCTACGCGATCACTCACAAGCTGGCGAACTCTATTTCGAACAGCTGGGAGGACCCGCTGGTGGCCGACCTGATTGCGGGCCCGGTAGAACTGGCTTCCTTCGATGCGGTTCTTTCAAAAGCTGCTGCGCAGGGCATATCGGTTCAGTTTTCGAGCGGCGACGGCGGCGACGGTGGACTCGGAACTCCGATCGGTTCTCCAGGCGTGCCCTCGAACTCTCCCTTCGCGACGTCGGTGGGCGGCACGGCCATCCTGAACAACGTGGATGGTTCGGGGTTCACAGAAGTTGGCTGGGGAAATGGTACGACACGGATTGCCGCTGGAGGCGTTCTTGATCCGCCCGTTCAGAATGGCTTTTTCGGGGGTGCCGGGGGAGGCGAGAGCGTGCAGTATGCGAAACCTTCCTTCCAGAGCGCGTTGCCTGGGACGGGCCGTCAGACGCCGGACGTGTCCATGCTCGCCGATCCCAACACTGGTGTGCCGCTGGTCGTCACGCTGAACGGGAAACAAGTCTTGTTAGCGGGTGTTGGTGGAACGAGCCTCGCCTCTCCCATGTTCTCCGCTTTCTGGACACTCGCCAACCAGGCCGCCGGTAAGCCATTAGGTCAGGCGGCGCGACGGATTCCGGCACTCTCGTCCGGCGAAATCATCGACGTCCTTCCCATCTTCAGTCCCACGGATGTGTCCGGAACGATCTTCGATTCGAAGGGCGCAACGTTCTATTCACCCGCCGATCTGCTCTCGCAATCGGGGTTCGATCCCACGCAGTCTCTGAGCGCAATCCTGCCTCTGGATCCCCAGAACGCGTTTGTGATCAGTTTCGGTAGCGACACCTCGCTGACGGTTACGAAGGGATGGGACAACGTGACGGGATTCGGTTTTCCCAACGGGCTTGCCTTTATCCACGGCGCGGCCGGCAAATAAGCGGGCGTTTGGATCGTGCGAACAGGCGCCGCAGCGATCTGCTACGGCGCCGTTTGGCTTTATAGGCAGGTTTGATTTTGGGTTCAAGGCCCGGACCGGTAGTCGCGTGCGATTTGCACACCGGCGAAGGCTGCCGAGACTGCGTAGAAGTCGTCGCGCAGATCCCAGTATTCGAAAACGGTTCCATACACGACCGGCTGGACGCACTCAATCAGCAGGCCAAGCAGGAACACCGAAGTGGCAGCACTGAATTCACCGCGGCGTGTGTCGGCAAGCATCATCAGCAACAGCGCGGTAGAACCAAATGCAACCAGGTGCGCGATGCGATGTCGCCAAATAACATGGATGATGTGGTGATGAGCTTCCGGATTCAAAGTCCCGAGTCTCTGTTTCGTTGGTCCAGGCAGGAAGGACCCCAAAATGAGACACAAGATCCAAACGGGCGCAATCATTTCAAGCCAGCGCTTCGGGATTAACGACTTGTATCGCGGAACCCGGCCCGGATCTGCCGCTTCTGCTGCTTGTTCAGAAAGCATTCCTACTATGATCGAACATCTCCCGACACAAGATGGCCTCATCGGGCAGAAGAGCGCCTGACGACCAGCGTCGAGCAGGTGTGACGAGGCATGTTTCGCCTCAATTCGGGTGCGCCGCGGCTTGACTGGATATGAAGACGGGCTCATACTTAAAAGTATGAAAATTGGGGAACGTGGCCAGGTGACTGTTCCGAAAGAGATCCGCGATCAGTTCGGCCTGGGGCCGCAAACGGAGGTGGAATTTCGCGTTGTCGGCGGCAACATTGTTCTGAAGAAGGCCCCCAAGAAACTGAATCTCGCGAAATGGAAGGGTCGTTGCAGCGACACATTCGCGAAGCTGGGCTATTCCTCCGTGGATAAGTTTATAGATGACGTCCGGGGGCGATGATCACCGCCGTCGATACCAATATTCTGCTGGATATTCTGATACCCAATGAGCAGTTCTATGAGGCTTCGGCGGATGCGCTTCAAGAAGCCGCGGGCGAAGGCTCCCTTGTGATTAGCGGTATCGTTTACGCCGAGCTCTGCATTCACTTCGCAACCCAGCGGGAATGCGATGCATTCCTTGACAGCAATGAAATTCGCATGCAGGCCTTAACACGCGAAGCGCATTTTCTTGCAAGCCGGGCATGGAGGACGTATCGCCAACAGGGAGGAAAGCGCACCAGAGTTCTTGCAGATTTCCTGATCGGGGCTCACGCTCAGAAGCAGGCTACGCGACTGCTCTCCAGAGATCGCGGTTTCTATCGAAAGCTCTTTCCGTCCCTGGATCTATACGACCCAACGGAGGCCAAGCGACTTAGAGGGACTTGATCTCATGTCGTTTTTCCACCGCGGTACGCTCATCGCCGACCTGGAGCGCTCGGCCAGCACCATTGCGTGGTTTGAAACTTCTCTGCAGGACATCCGGTACGGCTTCCGCCAGCTTGTGAAATCGCCGGTAGTGCTTGCGGTCGCAGTGTTCTCGCTCGCACTTGGCATTGGCGCGAACACCGCGATTTTCACCCTGATCAACAAAGTGCTGTACAAGACCGGCTGTCTGCTGAGTCAACGCCGGGCCTTCAGCAGATTGCAGAAATCATGGCGTAACGGCCAAGTGGGAGGGCTCAACAGCGCTACGCGCATGCGAAAGGGATCGTCTGCCCGGGCAACTTTCAAGCCTCACCCGATGCCGCGACTATTTGTCGAGCCGCTCATTTCAGCAGCGAAAGCTGCCCATCACGGTTCGATTCTCCGACAGCGCTCCAAACGCCAATGTAGCCGATAATTCCCCGGATGCAGCCCCACGCGGAATGGCGATTCGATTCGCGGTTGCGCGTCGCGCCGACATCATGGCGATTTCGCATAATGGCTTCGTCGTAGGAACTGGCGAGGGCTTTCTCGTGCTGCAGAAGGCGATCGCCACCACAGTTTCCTCGCAGCCGCTCCCTGGCCTATTGAGACTTTCCTTGGAGGCGATCCCAGAGATCTCAAGTGGATCAATAGAAAAGGGTGGTTACCCCGGAAAATCTTTAAGAGAATCCAGAGGAGCCCATTCTGCGGCGCTTGGGGGCCATTTCACACCTGTGCTGTAGATTTGGCTCGCAGGTGAGCCATATCCTTGAGCCGTGTCAAGTCGAATCCAGCTCGCAACGGTTGCATCTGCAACGTCCGC
>JAFARV010000098.1 GCA_019245255.1 Acidobacteriaceae bacterium
GGGTTTGTACAGGGGAACCCGGATCTTGACAATGAACGTCAGAATTACATCGGCCTCTATGCTCAGGATTCCTGGAAGCTGGGTTCGCGATTGACGGTGAGTTATGGGATCCGTTGGGAGCCATTCTTACCTTTGAGAAACCAGAACGGTTATGTCAACCACTTCGATCCTACGGCGTTTGCACAGGGAACGCGCACCGGAACCTACACAAATGCTCCCGCCGGTCTGGAGTTTCCGGGAGATCCTGGTTACCCGGACCATTCCACTACATTCCCAAAGTGGAATAACTTCGCCCCGCGTTTCGGTACGGTGTGGAATCCCAAGGGCGACGGGCGCATGACCGTCCGTGCTTCGTATGGGATCTTTGATGATTTCCCTCAGACCTTTTTCAACACGAGGTTCTCGAATAATCCGCCTTGGGGCGCACAGATCAGTCTCAGCAATCCAGCGGGAGGGTTCTCAAATCCTTGGTTAGGCTATCCGGGTGGCGATCCCTTCCCGGCGCTCTATGCCGTTTCAAAAAGCATGGCGTTTCCGTTGTTCGGAGTCTACGTCAACAACCCCTTACATGTGAAAACTCCGTATCTGCAGCAGTGGGATTTCAGCGTTCAGAAGCAATTTGGTTCCAATATATTGATTTCGGCAAGCTACCTAGGCAATACGACTACTCACCTGTGGACCGGAACTGAGGAAGACCCGGCGGTCTACGTGCCAGGTGCTTCCAGCGTGGGTAATACAAACAAAAGACGAATTCTCTACCGGCTGAATCCAAGCCAGGGCCAGTATTATTCGACCATCGGCCTCTTGGATGACGGTGGGAAGTCGACCTACAACGGCTTGTTGCTCACCGTGCAAAAGCGGATGAGCAAGAACATAAGTGTGCTTGCGAATTGGACTTGGTCGCACTGCATCGGTGATCCTGAAACCACGGAACTAACCGGGCCAACCTATGTAAATCCTTTCAATCGCGCGGAGGATCGTGCCAATTGCGATTCCGATCGCCGGCACGTATTCAACTTGTCAACAATCATGAATTCGCCCAAATTTAGCAATGTTTGGCTGAACACGCTTGCAGGCAATTGGAGGCTATCTACCATCTTTCGCGCGCAGACGGGGAACTTCTCTACTGTAATAACAGGTGTTGACAACGCATTCACCGGCGTCGTGAACCAACGTCCGAACCAAGTGCTTGCTGATGTCTACGGACCTGGGAAAACAGTAACAGACTATCTGAATCGCGCGGCATTTTTATCCCCAGTTCCGGGTACTTTGGGTAACTTGGGTCCGTTGAACGTAGTCAACCCGGGAATGATTCAAGTCGACATGGCGTTGTCGCGGATGTTTCCGATCATCGAACGCCAGACCCTTGAGTTCAGGTGGGAAGTGTTCAATGTTCCTAACCGGCTAAATCCGGCTCCTCCCGCCAATCTTGCTCTCAGCTCGGGCAGCTTTGGGCAAATCACGAGCGATATTAACGGCTCGAGTACCCAGACGGGCGATCCCCGGATCATGCAATTTGCCCTTAAGTATGTCTTCTAAACCAATGGCCTGGTGAGGATGAGATCTTTTCTCACGTTTTTGCTTCTGACAAGCTGCGTCCTTCTGGTTGATGGGCAATCCGATTGGCCGGTCACGAATTACGACTTACGCGGAACGCGCCATTCTCCGCTTACGCAAATTACAAAAGAGAATGTCGGGACTTTAGTTCGCGCGTGGACCTATCATATGGGAACGTCCACTCCACCGCCCTCGCCCCGCATATCGTCGCAGCAAGCACTTCAGCTATCGCATGGCGGACCTAGGACGCGAACATCTGAGGCAATTCCTGTTGTGATTGCGGGTGTGATGTATCTGTCCACTGCCAACAGCACCGTGGTAGCCCTTCAATCAGAAACCGGTAAGGAACTGTGGTGTTACCCGGTGGAGCATGGCTCAGCCTCGACCAGAGGCGTCTCCTACTGGCCGGGTGACAAACAATCCCCGGCAGAAGTGATCTTCGGGACGACGGACGGACGCCTCATTGCGCTCAACGCGAAGACTGGAAAGCCCGTACCCGGGTTCGGCAACGAAGGCGCTGTTTCAATGAAGGATGGTGTGATGAATGGCTATCCCAATGCCACTTACGGGCTCAACTCGCCGCCGGTCATCTACAAGAATCTAGTAATTACTGGAGCCGCCGTCCAGGAGTCTCCCAGTCTCGGAGCGGCTGGCGACACGCGCGCTTGGGATGTTCATACAGGGAAACTCGTTTGGCAATTCCATTCAGTAGCGCGGCCTGGAGAAACGGGAGGCGATACCTGGGAAGACGATAGCTGGAAAGGCCGCTCGGGAACCAACGTTTGGGGCTTCATGACTGTAGACCCGGCGTCGGACACATTGTATATGCCTTTCGGCCAGCCCACTTACGACTACTATGGCGCGGATCGCAAAGGT
>JAFARV010000126.1 GCA_019245255.1 Acidobacteriaceae bacterium
GCAATCAGCTCTTTTTTCGCTTGATTCCGGAGCTTAAGATAATCGTTCTTGGCCTGGCGGTACTGTTCTAACGTGCTCGGCATGCGGCAATGTGCCGATTATCGCGCGGGAGCAAGGATGGCATCGACGTGAGCCTGCGCCTTCGGCTGGCCATGGGTCGCAAGCTGGCATCCCAGAATCACCAGCATCGTCAACAGTGCAAAGCGCAGCGGCCGTTGCGGAACTCTCCCGGCTAGAAATGAGCCGGTGAAAGCGCCACACAGGCCGCCTATCACCAGCTTGAACAACAGCGCCGCATCGTAATTACCGGTACTCACCTGCATCATGCTGCCAACGAACGAAACGCCAAGACCGAAGCATAAGTCCGTACCTACGACCTCAACCACCTTGAGCGGTGTCAGAGAAAGCAACAGCAGCGAACCAAGCGCGCCTGCACCCGCCGATGAGAATCCGACTTCGGCTCCAATCGGAAGCGCTAACCAAGGTAGCAACGGGGAGCGGTCATTATTAGAAGGCCTCGGATTCGGCCGGAACTGACGGTACAGGTGGAACAGTGCCGTCGAAACGATCAGAATACCGAGTATTGCGTAGAGAGTCCCTTGATAGGGGCCGTTCTTCATTTTGTTCAGCAAAAGGCCGCCGGCGACCACCCCCGGAAGGCCGCCTGCAAGCAGCAATACCAGCACACGCAGGTTCACCTGTCTTCGGAAAGCGTAAGCCGGAACCGTTGCGACTTTCACAATCCACCCAAACGTCAGAGCCGTACCGACAGCAGTTGTGGGCGACACCCCAAGCAGGAGAATCAGCAGCGGAGTCGTCATACTGCCCGCTCCGACGCCTGTCAGTGAAATAGCGAGCGCGATGACAAATCCGAGCAGGATTTCCATGTGTGTATCTACTTTGCCTCAGAAATATGAATTCCGCATTCCAATTTGCGACCCGCCCAGCGTCCCGAGCGCGCATTTTCAGGATCAATCGGCAGCAGCGTGCACGGTTCGCAACCAATGCTGGTGTACCCAAGCTGATACAGCGGCAGCAAGGGGATGTCGTGCTCACGCGCGAAGGTCCAAACATCTTTGTCGGTCCAAGCGGCAAGCGGGCTGATCTTTTTCAATCGCTTACCTGAAGGGAGAGGGAAGTCATCTATCACCTGGAGATTCGCCCGGGTGGGCGATTGCACACGCCGCAGACCGGTAAACCAGATCTCGTACTTTTCGAGCGCGTCAAACAGCGGCCCAACCTTGCGCAGCTTGCAGCACTGATCCGGCTGCGTCTGGTAAAGCTTTCCGAACTGTGTTTCCTGCTGCTGAACCGTTTGAGCCGGGACAAGGTTCACAAGGTTCAGGCCGTAGCGCGCCGTCATCTCGTCCCGGTATTTGTAGACTTCGGCGAAATGATATCCGGTTTCGAGGAAGAGGACGGGTATCTCCGGTCTTCGTTCCCGGACCAAATGAAGAACTACCATGTCCTCTGCCTGGAAACTGCAGGTTACGCAGGATTCTCCAATTCCGGCTAAAGCTTCGTCCACGGCTAAACGAGCTTCGTCGAGTTTTGTCTTTGTTTCGAGAGTTTCCAGAACCATCAAGCTTAAATTCCTCCGCTATCGCCCCAAGCCGGCGTGGACAGGAAAACGTTCGAACGTTCCAGCACCTGGTTGATGGCGTGCAGCGCGTCTGAAATATCGAGAGGAAGCGCCTCTTCGTAAATGGTGTCAATGGGCCCCGCTGCGGTGACTACGGACAGCCCGTCCCCCGGTGCACCGGTCAACACAACGATCACGCCCGCCCGCACAAAAGCGGAAGTAACGTCCCAAGGTTGAGATTCAAACGCGAAAACCGTACAGCCGCGCTGAAATAGCGCGCGTTCCAAACGCCACGCGAGTTCACCTCTTCCATCCAGGCGGATCGCTGCCCCGATGTGACCCTGACGCGCCTGGCGCTCCGCATCGCTCACTGCTTTTGCGGCGAGGTGGTGTCTGCGGCCCACGCCCGTCTGCGGCGCTGAAACGCGTCCGGTAATCATGCCCGCGGCTACTGTGGCATTCGTTGCAGGGTCAATCAGGATAAAGCTGCCCGTTGTCCGATTCGCTTGATACGGATCGAACGCGATTGGCCGCGCCGTCTCGATATGCACCGAGGCGATAGCATTCATCTCCAGCGCCGACGCGTGTTCATGCTCGAGTGTATTGATGTTCAGCCGGTATTCGATGGAAGTAAGATCGGCCCACTGCAGCGTAGTCGCGTGCTTCAGCCGGTACCGCTTCTTCAACTGCGCCGGCGTCTCGCTCATCCAGACAATAGTTGCCTCTATTGCCGTAACCGCTAGCGGCTGCTGTTCGACCGCGGCAATCATGTCTCCGCGAATAATGTCAATCTCGCGGTCGAGAGTCAGAGTCACCGATTCGCCGGCATGAGCTTCCTGCTTCTCGCCGTCGAAAGTCACGATACTCGAAACGATGGCCTCGCGCCCGGACGGCAGGACGCCGATCTTGTCCCCCTGACGCACAACGCCCGAAGCTACCGTACCCGCATAGCCCCTGAAATCCAGATTCGGCCGAACTACTCGCTGAACGGGAAAACGGAATGGAGCATCCAAAGCGCGATTTCCCACCGGAACCTGCTCCAGGTACTCGAGCAAGCTCGGACCTCGAAACCATGACATGTTACCGCTGCGCGTAACCACGTTGTCACCGATTAACGCGCTGATCGGCACGAAGTACGGCTCGAGCGACTGAAACTGAGAAAGGAAGTGACGGAAATCGACTTCGATGCGATCGAATACATGCTGGTCGTAGTCGACCAGGTCCATCTAATTGATCGCGACCACAAGGTGCCGCAACCCAAGCAGGGATGAGATGTAGGCATGCCGCCTGGATTGCGGCAGCAGGCCCTTACGCGCATCCACCAGAACGATCGCCAGTTCCGCCGTCGACGCACCCGTCACCATGTTGCGTGTGTATTGCTCGTGACCGGGTGTGTCCGCAATGATGAACTTGCGCCGGGGCGTCGCGAAGTAGCGGTACGCCACGTCGATGGTAATGCCCTGCTCGCGTTCCGCCCGCAACCCGTCGGTCAGAAGCGAAAAGTCGATTGCGCCTGCGTTCCGGCCCACCGACGCCTTGGTAACGGACTCGAGCTGATCCTCATACACATTCCGCGAGTCATAAAGAAGCCGGCCGATCAGGGTTGACTTGCCGTCGTCAACGCTGCCGGCGGTAGTAAAACGAAGCAGATCTTTCTGCTGCTCGAGTTCCAGAAACGATGGAAGCACTTCATCAGCTTCCAACAAGACCGAAGCGGCGGCCACTAGAAATAGCCCTCCTGCTTCTTGATCTCCATCGAGCCGTCCTGGTCATGATCGATCACGCGGTTCTGCCGTTCGGAGCGCCGCATGGTTACCAATTCCTCAATGATTTTCTGCACCGTATCGGCATCCGAGTATATAGCGCCTGTGCAAGGACTGCAGCCAAGCGAGCGCATCCGGCACTTGACCATTCGAGGCTGCTCGCCCGGCAGACGGGGAACAAACGGCTGTTCGATGGGCAGTAACGAATCGCCTCTGACCAGCATCGGCCGCTCCTTAGCAAAATAAAGCGGCACGATCGGGATGTTCTCGACCAGAATGTACTGCCAGACGTCCATCTCGGTCCAGTTGGAAAGCGGAAACACGCGCAGGCTTTCGCCGGAATGGATCCGAGTGTTAAACAGGTTCCAGAGTTCGGGTCGCTGGTTACGCGGGTCCCACTGACCTTTCGTATCGCGAAACGAGAACACGCGCTCTTTCGCGCGGGATCGCTCCTCATCTCGCCTCGCGCCTCCCATTGCCGCATCAAACGCGCCGGCTCGCAGCCCATCCAGGAGCGCCTGGGTCTTCAGTGCGCCGCAGCACCGCTGAGTGCCCCATGCGAACGGCGTGGCGCCGTCCCGCAAAGCGGTTGTATTCGTGTGCACAATCAACTTCACCCCGAGTTCAGCCGTGTAGCGGTCGCGGAACTCGATCATTTCCTTGAACTTATAGCCGGTATCAATATGCAGCAGCGGAAACGGAATCTGGCCGGGATAAAAGGCCTTCTGAGCCAGCCTGAGCAGCACTGAGGAGTCTTTACCGATCGAATACAGAAGCACTGGCCGCTGGCACTCGGCCACGACCTCGCGCATGATATGAATGCTCTCAGCCTCGAGCTGGCGGAGATGGGTGAAGTTCCTCACTGACGCACCTTGAATGATTCTACACAATTCCTATAGAGAATTAGGGAAGTTGTCGTCCCCATGGTACTGAGATTACCGGACGAAATCACAAGTTGCTCCAATTGTCTATGTATTTAGATCAGGTCCCGCCCGTTCCGCAATGCCCACTTCTCTTGCGAGTCCTCTCCGAACGCTGCCCATCGGAGCGGAAATCGTAACCGGTAGAACCGGCACGCATTTCCGTGTTTGGGCACCCGAAAAAAACATTGTTCGCGTAGTCTTCGAGAGCCGGCGCGATCCTATCGTGCTCGAGCCCGAAGATAACGGGTACTTCTCAGGATTCGCGGCTGGCGTGCTAGCGGGAGAAACATACAAATATGACATCGGCGACACGGATCCCTACCCCGATCCAGCCTCGCGGTTTCAGCCAACAGGGCCGCACGGTTATTCACAAGTCATAGATTCTGAAGCTTTTCAGTGGACCGATGAAGCTTGGCCTGGGTGCCGGTTAGAGGGACAAGTGATTTATGAGGTGCACCTGGGGACGTTCACGCGTGAAGGAACCTGGGCCTCTGCGTCGTCGAAGCTCGAATACCTGCGCGATACGGGTGTCACGGTCGTTGAGGTGATGCCCATAGCTGACTTCCCGGGGCGCTTCGGTTGGGGATACGACGGCGTGCAACTATACGCACCTGCAAGCATTTACGGGACACCCGACGACATGCGCGCATTCGTCGACCGGGCCCACAACGTAGGGATCGCGGTGATTTTGGACGTCGTCTACAACCATGTCGGACCGGACGGCAACTACCTTCCGAAATTCTCCCCGCTGTATTTCAGCCAGACTCACCACACCGATTGGGGCGCAGGGATTAATTTCGATGCGAAAGGCTGTTTGCCGGTACGCGAATTCTTTCGCGAGAATGCCGCCTATTGGATTCGCGAATTCCGTCTGGATGGCCTGCGCCTGGACGCCACGCAGGACATTCACGACGACTCGAGCCCGCACATTCTGGCAGAAATCAGTGAGACCGCCCGGCGCGCGGCGGGTAATCGTTCGGTAATCCTGGTCGCGGAGAATGAACCGCAGGAAACTCGCCTGCTAAGGCCTCTGAACAGGGACGGTTTTGGGCTCGATGCGCTTTGGAACGACGACTTCCACCATTCCGCAATCGTCGCCCTGACCGCCAGGTCCGAGGCGTACTATACGGACTACCGAGGTACACCGCAGGAGTTCGCCTCCGCACTGAAGTACGGCTATCTCTACCAGGGCCAGTGGTACCGATGGCAAAAGAAAC
>JAFARV010000203.1 GCA_019245255.1 Acidobacteriaceae bacterium
TCAGGGGACGGGTGCTGAATAAGATCAAAGGTGGCCTGACGGTGGATATCGGGGTGATTGCGTTCATGCCGAGTTCACAGGTAGAGATCCGGCCCATTCACAATCTCGACCCGTACATCGGCCGCGAGCTCGAGGTAAAGATCCTCAAGCTCAATCGGCGCCGGGGCAATGCCGTCGTATCTCGTCGCGTACTGCTCGAGCAGGAACTGGAAAGCCGGAAATCCGAGGTGCTTTCGCACATCTCCGTGGGAGCGATCGTCACGGGAACGATAAAAAACCTCACTGACTACGGTGCATTCGTCGACCTCGGAGGTGTCGACGGACTGCTGCACGTCAGTGATCTCAGCTACGGGAACGTCACGCATCCTTCCTCGGTAGTGAACGTCGGCGATCAGGTTACCGTGAAGGTGCTGAAGTTCGATCCCGAGAAGGAGCGCATTTCGCTCGGGTTGAAACAGATGCATCCCGACCCGTGGAGCGGAATTGAGGAGCGCTACCCGCCGCACAGCCGGGTAATTGGGCGGGTGGTCAGCGTGACGGATTACGGCGCCTTCGTCGAGTTAGAGCCTGGAGTTGAGGGCCTCATTCATGTTTCGGAGATGACCTGGAGCCGGCGTATGAAGCATCCGGCCAAGGTCGTTAAACCTGGGGATCAGGTGGAAGCCGTGGTGCTTGAGGTTAAGCCGAAGGAGCATCGCGTTTCGCTCGGGATCAAACAGCTGGAGGCAGATCCGTGGACGACTGTTGCCGACAGGTATAGTATCGGTTCCGTGGTGGAGGGACGCGTCCGTAAGCTAGCCGATTTCGGGGCTTTCGTCGAGATCGAGGAGGGTGTCGACGGGCTAGTGCATATTTCCGATATGTCGTGGACCGCTCGCGTGAAGCATCCTTCGGAGGTGGTCAAGAAGGGTCAGATTGTACAAGCCGTCATTTTGAACATCGACCCGTCAAACCGCAGATTATCCCTCGGCATCAAGCAACTGCAGCCCGATGCCTGGGAAACGTTCTTCCGTACGCACCAGGTAGGCGACATCGTGCATGGGAAGGTTTGCAGAGCCGCGGCGTTCGGTGTGTTCGTCGAGCTCCTGCCTGGCGTAGAAGGCTTGTGTCACCGTTCGGAGATTCCGTCGGAAGGTGGGAAGCGAAGTGCCCGTGCCCAGGCAAGCGACGAACCGGCGCTTCCCGTCGGCCACCAATATGACTTCAAAATCGTCAAGATGAATGAAGCGCAAAAGCGGATCGGTCTCAGCCTTCGGGCGGTGGGAGAAGACGAGGAAAGGAGCCGGCTTGGCGACTACCAGCGTCAGGCGGCGGCCGCCACGTCAAGCGTCGGCGACGCAATCCGGCAGCACAAGTCATCAGAGGGCAAATAGCAAGGGATGGTTATGACTAAGGCTGAGCTAATTGAGGAAGTGTCCAAAGTAGTCGAGATGACGCGGAAAGACTCGGAAGAAATAGTCGAGACCATCTTCGACAGCATTGTCGGAAGCCTGCACAAAGGGGAGAAGATTGAGATCCGTGGCTTCGGCAGCTTTCGAACGCGGCAGCGGCAGCCGCGCGTAGGCCGTAACCCAAAAACCGGCACGCGTGTGGAAGTGCCATCGAAGCGAATTCCCTATTTCAAACCTAGTAAGGAATTGCGGGACCTTGTCAATCAATCGGCTCAGGCCGGTACTGAGCCGGCAGCGTCCCAGGCCGCGGTAAGCACGACCGGCACTCACGAATGAACCACTTGTGGGCGCCCTGGCGTTCCAAGTACATGTCGGAAGATAAGCGCAATCGCAACTGCATCTTCTGCGATGCGGTTTCCCGCACGGATGATCGCGAAACCCTGGTCGTATATCGCGGCGAATCGGTGTTCGTGATCTTGAACCGCTATCCGTATACTTCAGGGCACCTCATGATCGCCCCCTATGAACATGTTTCCCGCCTGAATCAGACGAATGAAAGCACCACACGCGAGATGATGACATTGGCGCGTCAGGCCGAGCGTGCGCTTGAAGACGTCTA
>JAFARV010000206.1 GCA_019245255.1 Acidobacteriaceae bacterium
CAACGGGTGCCGACTTATCGCCTTCGTTATCTTTTTGATCGATCGCACTCACCTGATAGCGATATGTTTTGCCATGCTCCACGGCATGGTCACTGAAGGCCGGGATGTTGACAAGCCCGTTTTGCCGCTCCAAAGCTGATCCACCAACGGAGCGATAGACGAAGTATCCCTTCAAATCGGATTCTGTATTGCGTTGCCAGGAGAGTTCGATTGAGTCTGCCGCTACGCTTGCGGCAACTCCCTGTGGCATCGCTGGAGGGAACGTGTCGGGATGATTCTGGTAAACCGGCTCGGAGGGCAGGCTCTCCGCCGAGCCCTTCGCCGCCGTCACAGTGTATGTGTACGGAGTGTCCCACTGTGATGTCGTGTCCACGTAGTCCGGTGTTTCAACGCTTGCTATCTGAACCGGCTTTGCATCTGCGAGGGACTTCCGGAACACGTCGTATTTGACGCCCTCGCCTTCGGACTGCCAGGTCAGCTTGTAGCCTGCTGCGGTAGCTTCCGCGTGAACTTCCGGCGCAGGTAAAGGAGAGATAACCGGCATCGTCACGATATTTGACCAGGAGGAATAATTCTTGTCGTTTTTTACCGAGGTGCGGACGCCTATCGATACCGTTTGTCCCTGCCAGTCGGCAGCGGGCAGGCTGAATTTTACCGGCCGGGGCTCCGGATCATTTGGATCGTTTGGAGCCGGTGTCGGAACCTCATACTGCTTGGCTGCTGATGCCCATTCATCGGGATCGTGCTTAGTGGACGCGGGTCCGATACGCAGGTCAATATCTGAGAACTGGCGAATACCGAAATTGTCCGTTGTGCGAGCTGGGGCCGTGAAGCTGATATCGAGTTGGGTCCCGCGTTCCACAACAGAAAGATCCGCGATTGGGTTAGGAATCTCGGGAGAGGGAGGCACAACGGGGCCCACATAACCGCACCCGGTGAGTATCAATGCCAAAGAAGACAGAAGCGCAAAGGGCGCAGATACGCGCCGCGAGTCAGAGAAGGAACGCCTTGATTGTTCGCGCGGGGCGCCGGACACTGCGCCCGTTTTGCGCGGGTTCGTTGACACAACCCCAAAGCGCACTACAGGATGTACCTGCTCAGATCCTGATCCTTCACGATGTCGGCAAGCTGCTTACGTACGTAGATGGCGTCGATTTTTACGTTTTTCCTCTTCAGATCCGGCCCCTCGAACGAGATGTCTTCGAGCAGCTTCTCCATAATCGTGTGGAGCCGGCGGGCGCCGATGTTCTCGGCAGACTGATTCACCTGCGCCGCAATCTTCGCGATTTCGACCAGGGAGTCTTCAGTGAAGCTGAGTTTTATGCCTTCCGTTTCAAGCAACGCAGTGTACTGCTTCACCAGTGCGGACTTCGGTTCTTTGAGGATGCGTATGAAGTCGGCTTCCGTGAGCGATTTGAGTTCCACGCGAATGGGAAAGCGCCCTTGCAACTCAGGAATCAGGTCGGAGGGCTTCGATACGTGAAAGGCGCCGGCAGCGATGAACAAAATATGATCAGTGCGAACAAAACCGTGGCGCGTGTTTACAGTCGTTCCTTCAACGATGGGCAGGATGTCGCGCTGGACGCCTTCGCGGCTCACGTCGGGTCCGTGACCGCCTTCGCGGCCCGCAATCTTGTCGATCTCGTCGAGAAACACGATCCCGTTCCGTTCCACTCGTTCGAGCGCGATACGCGTGACCTGATCCATATCGACGAGCTTCTGCTCTTCTTCCTGAACCAGGTATTCGAGCGCCTCCGACACGCGCATATTGCGTTTCCTCGTTCGCGGACCGAACAGGCCGGGAATGACATCTTTCAGGTTGATGTCCATCTCCTCGATGTTTCCGTTCGTCGAGACTTCGAAGGTTGGTCCTCGCTCCTTTACATCAACCTCCACCATGCGGTCATCGAGCTTGCCGGCATGAAGTTTCTCGCGCAGCTTCTCGCGGGTGCGTTCTACGGTGTCGGTCGCCTCGGGTTGCGGCGGCATCAGCAAATCGAGCAGGCGATCCTCTGCCTGTTGTTCGGCGCGATCCGCGATCTGCTCCAGCCGCTCCTCGCGCACCATGTCGATCGAGATGTCGACCAGATCGCGGATGATCGACTCGACATCCCTGCCGACGTACCCGACCTCGGTGAACTTACTCGCCTCAACTTTGAGGAACGGCGAATTGGCCAGCTTGGCAAGCCTGCGCGCAATTTCGGTCTTGCCGACACCGGTCGGCCCGATCATCAGAATGTTTTTCGGCATGACCTCTTCGGCCATGTCGGGATCCAGCTTTTGACGGCGTACGCGGTTGCGCAGCGCAATCGCAACAGAACGTTTCGCATCCGCCTGGCCGATGACATACTTGTCGAGTTCAGCGACAATCTCGCGCGGCGTAAGCTCGTCAAGCAGCGGAGTCTCGTCCGAGGACGACTGCGGCAGATAAATGACCATTACGCAAGCTCCTCGAACGTGACGCTTTGGTTGGTATAAATGCAGACATCACCCGCGATCTTCATCGCTCTCTCAACGATTTCGCGAGCACCTAAATTCGTGTTTTCAAGCAGCGCGATGGCCGCACATTTTGCGAAGGGTCCGCCCGATCCAATGGCAGCCACGGGACTGTCCGGCTCGATCACATCACCGGTGCCGCTCACAATGTACATGTCCGTAGCGTCGGCGACAAGCAATAACGCCTCGAGGTGCCGCAGCATACGATCGGTGCGCCATTCCTTCGCGAGCTCAACCACGCTGCGGGCAAGATTGCCGCTATGTGACTCGAGCTTCGATTCAAAACGAGCGAAAAGGGCGAAGGCGTCTGCAGTGGATCCGGCGAAGCCCGAAATGATTTTCCCGTTGAAGAGGCGCCGCAGCTTCCGCGCCCCACCCTTCAAGACCTCGCTGCCCATCGTCACCTGGCCATCGCCTGCCAGAACTACTTTGCCGTTGCGCCGTACGCATAGGATCGTCGTCGAACGGATTTTGTTTTTCATCTATAAGCTGCTACCTGGGTTTCAGCCGCATCAAGGGGGCTGGTTGCTTGTGAACCTTTATTTCATCACAGCAATCCGATCGGTCTGTTTCAGGCGGGAGGCGATCTGAAGGCTTCGTTGAGGCAAACGCGCCACATCGAGCCCGCAAACAACGGTAGATGTTGCAAAAAAGACACACCAGGGCAGACGCAAACCGCGCATTTTCAGTAGATTACGAGGAGTCGCGAAGCAATATTGGTATGCTGTTGCTTTCATATATGGGTTGCGAGACGACGATCGGCAAGCCGGTGGAGGTGGAAGGTGTTGGGTTGCATCACGGCGCACCCGTTAGACTGCGAATCGCTCCTGCGCCGGCGGCAACGGGAATCGTGTTCGTCCGGACTGACCTCGAGAATACGCCGATTCCTGCCAGTTGGGAGTTCGTCGAACGCGTCAGTTACGCCACCAGCCTCATGCACCCAAGGGGGATTTTCATCTCCACAACCGAGCACGTCCTCAGCGTGCTGTACAGCATGGGCATCGACAACGCGTACGTTGAGCTCGATAATCTC
>JAFARV010000219.1 GCA_019245255.1 Acidobacteriaceae bacterium
TACGCTGTAGGCAAACCCGATTCTGGGCGACCAATTGTCTTTGGGCAACGGCATATTATTTCGGCTGCCATCTGCCCCCGTCTGAACCAGAAACAAATCTCCGGGACATGAGCTCCCGGGTGTGCCGTTGCATCCAGTGACGGACGAGTTAACAGCCGCTGGATTGAAGTAACTCAAACGGTTGTAGCGCTCCGACCATGGTCCCTGTAGCTCATACCGCAGGCCGATGTTCAGAGTCAACTTCGTAGTAACATGCCAGTTGTCAGCAAAATAAAAGGCGCGGTAGGTTTGCTTACCTGCGACCGGCTGGGAAATTACTAACGATCCGGTGGTCTGGTTACCAAACTGCGCACCCGTGCCAAGGCCATAGCCCAGCAGGAAGTCAGCAAAGTCGATTCCCCCAGTCGCCCCGGTTGCATTGCGGGCAAGGCTCTGCGTCCACGATCCATTGAAAGAGACCAAACCGCCGCCGGTATTGGTTTGAAGATAGTTATCGTAGATGTATTCGAGCTGCCCGCCGATAACGAAGTTATGCTTCCCGCGGACGAGGCTCAACTGCGGTGAGAAATTGTAGGTGGTATCGTAATCAGAGATTGCACTCTGACCTTGGCTGCAACCTACCAGAGAATCACTGATACCGAAGCAGGGCGTCATCGGCGTCCGTTCGATCTCGGGAACCGCGCCATTATAAGCTGCCGGCCATCCCTCTTTCGTCACATCGTAGTTGTCGTTCTTAGGAACGCGTAAATACACAAACCTGCCCATGCTGGCGTTGATGCTAAGAGTGCTTGTGGGATTGATGGCATACGTGTACCCCAAAGCGATACTCTTGCTGTTGGTGTTTTCCTGGCAACGATCCTTGCAAAGACCTGTCCCAAACGGATCCTGCGCGAGGCTCAGCAGCTTCCAGAACGTGTATCTTCCGTAGAGTTGCTGCTTGTCATTGATGTTCT
The DNA here is from genome assembly GCA_019245255.1 of Acidobacteriaceae bacterium. Classification (GTDB taxonomy): domain Bacteria; phylum Acidobacteriota; class Terriglobia; order Bryobacterales; family Bryobacteraceae; genus Bog-105. The sequence goes on from JAFARV010000219.1 coordinate 954, forward strand.
GGTCTACGCGTGCGACGTATTGATCTGTATTTCCGCCTCCGCTAGCGGCCGTCGAAAAGTTATTGATCAGACCATTATTCGTTGGAAGCGGAATCAGGCTTAGCAGAGCATTTGAAGTCGGATTAATACGATTACTCGGAATGATGTTCCCCGGGAACGCAGTCCTGGCGCACGTGGCGCCCGACGGGCAGTTCGGATTCACCGATAACGGATCATAGATTGTCGTGCCTGACTGAGAAAAATCCCCGGTGCGCTCGGCAGCAGTAGGGACAGTGGTTGTGTAGACCGTTCCATTTCGCAGTCTGAACCCGTCATAGTTGCCGAAGAAGAAGGTCTTGTCCTTAATTGCCGCGCCAGATACGGTCCCACCAAACTGATTCTGAGTAAATGGAGGCGGCTGATTTTTTTGTCCCGTTTCCAGTTGCTGGGTCTTGTTGAAGAACTCATTCGCATTCAGGACCCGATTCCGTAGATACTCGTAAAGAGAACCGTGCCAGTCATTTGTACCGGACTTCGTGCTGATATTAATGACGCCGCCGGCAAATCTTCCCCATTCGGGTCCCAGATTGTTGTATTGAACTTTGAACTCAGAAACTGAATCCTGGCTGGGAACCAGGAGCGGCAGATTGATGTATCCGGTGTTCAGTGGCTGGCCGTCGAGATACATCGCTCCCTCATTGGCAAACGAGCCGCCGATTTGGTAATTCGCAAAGTCGAACGGGTTTTTCCCGACGACCGTGCCCAAGGTGTTACCTTGCGGAACCACCGAAGGAGTGATGGTGGTGAGGTTAAAGATATTGCGGCCGTTCAGAGGCAGTTCGTTGGCCTCGCGCGTGTCCACCACTTGCCCCAGCGAGGACGTTTCCGCCTGGATTAGCGGGGTTTCAGCCGTGACTTCGACGACCTGATTCACTTCGCCGATCTGGAGCGTGGCATCGATCTTTGCGCTCTGGTTTACCTCGACCACAATATCGGGCCTCGAATAACGCTTGAAGCCGGGCTTTTCGACTTGCACGCTGTAGCGGCCCGGAATGAGATTGACGAAAGAGTACAGACCGTCCGCCCCCGTTGTTTGAGTGCGTTTTTCGGTTGTTCCTAAATTTGTTAGCGTGACCTCAGCCCCGCCCACGATTGCTCCCGACGTGTCGGTGACGATACCTGAGACCGAACCGTAGGTCGTCTGCGCGCTGGCCGGGAGGGTCAGAAACAGACAGAACAGCAACGCCGCAATGATGCGGAAATACGACGATTTCATCTACTCGCGTCTCCTAACCTGAAGTAAATTGTGCGACCAGCAGGCGTGTTGACCCCTAGCCGCCTCGGACAAATGCCGCAAGCAGAACTGGAAAGCGACACTTCCCCCTTTGGGTAGTAATACGGAACTTAGAGGGGATTTGTACCAGGGTCGCTGCCGCTTCCTGGCTCTTAGCTTTTAGCCATTAGCTGTTAGCTTTTAGCCGGTCAGCCGTCGGGGTTAGCTGACCGGTCGCTGAGGTCGCGGCTTCCATCTCCGATTTAGGGCGGAAACAGAGGCGCCGGCACGAGTGCCGACGCTGCGGCTAAGAGTAGCCGCGCCACAAACTCTATGCGGCGGTGCGATTGCGGCGGCGTTCTTCTCGCTGTTCGCGGAGTTCCTGCTCGTATTCGGCGAACATTCGGGGATCGATTTCCATGGCTCGCACCTCGATCTGGTTCATTGAAAATTCGAACCCAATCGGCAGAGCATCAATAAACTCCTGAGCGCGGTCGTCGTACACGGCAAC